>JASFPJ010000121.1:0-8766 GCA_050116035.1 Candidatus Aminicenantota bacterium
TCTCGTTTGCTCTGAGAAGCTCATCAGTCCGGATGGCCACCCGCTGTTCGAGCTCATCGTGGGCTTTCTGCAATTCTTCTTCCATTTTTTTTCGGAGGCTGATGTCTCTGGCAATCCCTAAAGCGGCGACAATATTTCCCTCAGAATCATAAAGAGGGACAGCATTATTCAGAATATGGATGTATTTACCCGACTTGGTTTTATATCTGTATTCAACGTTATCGAGGGATTTACCCAAAGTAAACTGAGCAAATTGTTTTTTCACCTCATGCAAGTCATCGGGATGAACGAGTGCGAAGCCATTGATCTTCATCATTTCTTTTTTGGAATAGCCCAAGCATTTCTTGAAAGCCTTGTTGACAAAGAGAAAATTACCTTTGAGATCGACTGTGAACAGCATGTCGGTTGAAGATTCAACGAGCATCCTGTATTTTGTTACAGATTCCCTGAGAATCTGCTCTTTTTGCATTCGAGCGATATCTGAAATTTCGAGCTCTTCATTCCGCTTCTGGAGTTCTGCGATTTCGGCGATGAGTTGTTCTTTGGTTTTTTCGCTATTTTTCATTTTGGTTCCCCTTTATGAGGAAGGATTGGTGTCTGAGTTGTGCGTCTTATGAATAATGGTAAACTGTATGTCATGTTTTGTATTTTTTATTCATTTTTAGGTCTTTATTTTCTTTTTCTTCCAATTCCTGGCTAATCTTTTTCAGCACATCAGTGATTTTGTGGAATTCAGTCGATTTATCGAAGAAGAAATCCGCACCTGTTTCTTCACATTTTTTCCGGTATTGGGGATAAGGGTAGTTGGTGAACATGATTGTGACCGGAGCGACGGTTTTTTTCTTGATTTGTTGAAGGATTTCAATCCCGTTTCCCTCAGATAAACGGATATCCAGTATCACCACTTCCGGATTAAGTTTCTGCACGGTATCCAAGGCTTGGGACGGATTTTGGGCCTGGCCGATGGTTGTGATTCCAGGCAGTTCAGATATCATGGAGACCAGCCTTTCTCTCAAGAGAGCCGAGTCATCCACCACAAGCACTTTCATGTCGATTCCTCGGATTTTATGCTGTTCTTTTCCCTAACAAGGAAAAATAAGGGGACAGGCCCCTTTTTCCACTAAGACATAAAGGACTTGGGGAAGGAAAAAGAGGCCTGAACGAAGGGAAAAGGAGTCTGCTTCATTTTTTATTAAAGTCAAGATTTACGCCTGGCATTTGCAGCCATCTTCACTCGTGTTTTATCGAGCAAAGGTAAGCTATATAAAAAGATGATGAAATGGTATCAGGATTCATCTGTTTTTTTTGTAGGGGTTTGTCTGACAAAGCAGAAGATTCAAGGGGAGACAAAATATGAATTATTTTGTTCTTTTATGTGCGGTTTTAAAGTTCTGCTTGTTTCTAGCCGCTTATTGGGGGAGGTTCAGTCGACCAGCCGGTTTTTTATCGCATAGCGGATCAATTCCGCATTATTCTTCATCCCCATTTTTTCAAGGATTCGAGTTCGATAAGTGCTGATTGTTTTGGGGCTCAGAAACAGTTCCTTGGCTATCTCAGTAACGGTTTTTCCAGAAGCAATCTTCCGTATCACTTCATATTCTCTAGTGGAGAGAGTTTCATGAGGCGGCTTATCAACTCCTGTTTCCAGAGCAAAAGCGAGTTTTTCTGCGAGAGAGGCAGAGACGTATTTTCCGCCCGCTGATACTTTGCGTAAAGCAGTGACCAGTTCTTCAGGCGCGCTTTTTTTTGTCAGGTATCCCGCCGCTCCCGCTTTCAACACCTGCACGGCATACTGTTCTTCAGGATGAATGCTCAAGACAAGAACTGCAAGCTTGGGCAGTTGACTTTTCAGTTCTTTGAGGATATCAACACCGCTCCTTCCGGGCATGGAGATGTCCAGCAGGACCACATTGAAGTCCTTTTTAAACACCTTGGCGAGTACTTCCTGCCCATTACTCGCTTCATCGGCCACTTTCATATCGGATGTTTCCTCGATGATTTCCCTCAATCCTTTCCGCACGACCGGATGATCATCAGCGATGAGTATTTTGATCATTACATTTCTCCTGGTTTGGGGAGAGGAATGGAAACTGTGACTGTGGTTCCTTTATCCCGGATTCCTTTGATATCAATATCCCCGCCTAAAAAATAAACCCGTTCCTGGATTCCTATGAGTCCCAGTGATTTTGGGTCAGAAATCTTCTCCTGGGTGATTCCCTTGCCGTTGTCTTTGATTGTGAGCTCCAGCTTTGGGCCTTTTTTAACCAGGCTCACTCTGATTTTTGTCGCACTGGCATGTCTGGTGATATTCGTGAGCGTTTCCTGGAAGATGCGGAAAATGGCTGTGGAACGCTCCTGGTCTAGATTGATTTCATGAGAACTGAAAGAGAGCTCACAGTCAATTCCTGTTCTTTTTTGAAATTCTTCTGCCTGCCATTCCATGGCGGCGAGGAGGCCTATATCATCCAACAATCCAGGCCTCAATTCCGCAGAGAGTCTCTGGACCGTCTGAATCGTTGAATCGATCAATCGAGACATGGATTTCGTCTTTTTCAGAAGAGGACTTTGCTCTTTTGGCAATTTTTTGTCCAACCAGGAGAGATCCATTTTTAAAGCGGTCAGTGCCTGTCCCAGCTCATCATGGATTTCCCGGGCGACTGATGCTCTTTCTTCCTCTCTGATGGACTGTAGATGAGCTGCGAGATTCCGCAACTGTTCACGGGATTCTCCAAGGGCCATTTCTGCCTTTTTTTGTTCAGAGATATCGGTGATGATACCCAGTATGGCTTTATCTCCTTCATAATTTATTAATCGTGTGGTGATTATGGCCTCGATTCGTTTTCCTTTTTTAGTGATAAGAGCGTATTCATCCGGCTTGACCTCTTTTCCTTTGATGTGTTGACTGTAGAATAATTTTGTTTTTTCAATGAATTCTGGCGCGATGAGACGGAAGAAGTCAAAATCCGGAGAATAGAATTCCTCCCTCTTGTATCCCATGACTTCTTCGCACTGCTTGTTGGCATACACAATTTTTCCAATCTTGTTGATGAAAATCATGTTTGGAGACTTTTCAGCCAGAGTCCTGAATTTCTCTTCGGATTCTCTCAAAGCGTCTTCCGCCATCTTTCTCTCGGTGATATCCCTTGCGATACCTTGGACTGCGTAAGGTTTCCCGTCTTTATAGATAAGAGAGCCTTCGGTCTCCACCCAGATTGTGCTTCCGTCTTTTCTTCTTAATTTATACTCATACGGTTTTTTCTGGTGACCTGTCTGAATTATTTCTTCCAGGGTTTCAGCGGCTTCTGTCAGTTGGTCCTTTTCGAGCAGGGAAGCGAAATTGAGCGGGAGGATCTCTTTTCTCTTGTATCCCAGAGCCTTTAGAGCCGCATCATTCGCGTCGATAAACTGTCCGGTAAAATCATGCACGTAGATGTAAGAGAGAGAGCGGTCAAAAAGAGCTCTATAACGTTCTTCGCTTTCCTTGAGCATGTTTCTGAGTTTATGCCGGTAAAGAGCCATCTCGATGGCTGTGAAAAGGTCCTGAGCTTCGAAAGGCTTGATGATGAAGCCGAATGGTTCTGTGACTTTCGCTTTTTTCAACGTCTTTTCATCAGAATACGCGGTGAGATAAACGACAGGAATATTGAGTTGAGAGAAGATTTGCGCAGCTGCCTCCATCCCATCCATTTTCCCTTCCAGGACGATATCCATCAGCACCAGGTCCGGCTGGAGTTTTTTGGCTTTTATAATGGATTCTTCTCCGGAACTGGCCATTCCGGCAACGGCGTATCCGACATGCTCCAGCTTGGTTTTGATGTCTTCAGCGACGATCCGCTCATCCTCAACGATCAGAATTTTCTTTTTTTCCATTCCTCATCCGTTCATAAAAAAATCTCTATTCCTTACTCAAATGAAGGATGCGTGTGCAGTGAAACAAGCCGTCTATTCTGTGAGCGAACAGATCCAATTTCTGTCTGTCGGTCGAACATGAAATCTGAACGAAGTCTATTGAGTGAACTTATGTTTTCCTCTCCCTTCTCCAAACCAGCCATTCCTTTTTTGCTTCTTTCCCTTTTAATCTCGCTTACCATAGCACAGGGAAAAGTTTTGTGTCAAACGCCTGATGGGATCGCATCTCTGCATTTGACATTGACAATTGCTTATTTTCCGCAGCCTTGATTTTTAAAAGACTCAAAGCAGCCATTTATAGAAAAATTCGGGTAACGCATTGAACGTAGAGATACGATCGTTTTTTGTTGAATGGGAATATCAAATGTTAAGGTGCGACCCCTATTGTTGTTGACAAAAATTCCTTCGGTTTGAATAATAGGGGACGAAAGGAAAAAACAAATGGCCAGGCTGTTCGAATACCAGAGTAAAAAACTCCTGAAGAATGCGGGGATTCGCGTGCCCGAGGGAGGTTTGGCCTTCACTCCAGAGGAAGCGCGCCAGATAGCATTCAAGATCGGAAAGCCTGTGGTTTTGAAAATCCAGGTTTGGCTAACAGGAAGAGCCGACCTGGGTGGAATTCGATTCGCGGAGAGTGCCGGAGAGGCGGAAGCCGTGGCGCAAGAGATGTTCGGGATGAAGGTGGGAAACTTCATTGTCGATAAGATCCTTGTCGAGGAGAAGCTGAGGATTAAAACGGAGTGTTTTGTGGGGCTTGTGATTGATGATGCCAAAAAGGCGCCTCTGCTTGTTTACAGTCCGGTGGGAGGGACGGGAATAGAGGAGATTGCCCGGGAACATCCGGATAAAGTTTTCCAGATTCCCATCGATATTTTAACCGGCTTGAGGGATTATGAAGTGCGCAATCTTCTGCGGAGGGCCGGGCTATCCGGAAAGCTTCTCGTTCAGCTTTCTGCGGTCCTGGCCAGATTGTATAGATTGGCCCGAAGGTATGATGCCCGGTCTGCGGAGATCAATCCTCTGGTTATAACAGAAAGTGACCTGGTGATTGCGGCGGACTGCCATCTGGCCATAGATGATTACGCGGTTTTCCGTCATCCGGAACTGGATATCGAAGTGGCCAGAGAGTTTGACAGGCCCCCGACCCGGCTCGAAAAAATAGCCTACCAAGTGGAAGAGAATGACCACCGGGGAACGTTTTATTTCTTGCAGATGGAAGAAGAAATTCCTCCGGAAAAGAAGTACATCGGGTTTCATGGGGCAGGCGGGGGTGGCTCGATGATGTCCATGGATGCGGTGCTCGATAAAGGATTCAAGCTGGCCAATTATTGTGATACGAGCGGAAATCCTTCTGCCAGCAAAGTCTACCGGGCAGCCAAAATCATCCTCTCCCAGCCAAACATCAAAGGGTATTTTGCTTCCGGCTCGGGCGTGGCCAGCCAGGAACAGTACCATTCTGCCCGGGGGATGGTTAAAGCTTTCCATGAAGAGAATCTTGAGATTCCTGCGGTTATTCGCCTGGGCGGGAATTTTGAGGAGAAGGCCATTGAAATCCTCGGGACTTACCTGAAAGATATCCCGGCACCCGTGGAGGGATACGGACGGGATGACTCTCCCGAGTCCTGTGCCCAGAGAATGGAGGAACTGACAGAGAAGAGTGAATCTGCCCATGCAGTCCGGCCAGTGAAGCCACTCGATATCCCTGAGGACCGCTATTTTTTCGAAACACTGACGGGAAGAGTCTATATCGATCATCAGAAATGTCCGGATTGCCAGACAAAAGGGTGTGTTGAGGCCTGTTCACCCGGCATCCTGAAAATCGAAGAGGGAAAAGCTGTGCTTTCTGTTCCTTTGGTGGAAGCCAAGAAGGGGAAATGCACAGAATGTCTCGCCTGTGAAATTTACTGCAAGTTTCATGAACAGGATGCCATTTTCATACACCTGCCCATTCCGGGCCTTATGGATTACAGAGAAAGGTTTGCAAAAAAACCAGAATAGAAAAAGAGTCTGAGAGCGTTCGTTTTAATGAGCAGGAGTTAAAGATGGCGATTTTAGTCGACGAGAAATCCAAGGTCATCGTTCAAGGAATCACCGGAAGAGAAGGGATGGTTCGCACCCAGTTGATGAAGGATTATGGAACACAGATCGTGGGAGGGGTGACGCCCGGCAAAGGAGGAGTAGAGGTTTATGGAGTTCCGGTGTACGACACAGTGGAAGAAGCATGGGAAAAAGCCGGACCGATCGATGCCAGCGTCATCTTTGTTCCCGCAGCCTTGGTGAAGAACGCAGCTTTGGAAGCGATGGATGCCGGAGTCAAGCTTCTGGTGATTGTTCCTGACCGGGTTCCGATTTTTGATGTGATTGAAATCTCCCACATCGCTCAGCAGAGGGAAGCTCGTTTTGTCGGCCCGAACACTCTGGGACTCGTGAGTCCGGGAAAGGCGGTTCTGGGCATGATCGGCGGCCGTGCGGAGAGGGCGAAGGAATGGTTTGCCACCGGAGATATCGGAGTCAGTTCGCGCAGTGGGGGGATGACCTCCGCCATATCCTACTATCTGACAGATGCAGGTTTTGGACAGAGCACGATCGTGCATGTGGGAGGAGATGCGGTTGTCGGGCTTTCACATCCAGAAGTCATGGAACTTTTCGAACAAGACGAGGAGACTCAAATGGCGGTGATGTTCGGCGAAATTGGAACCACGCAGGAAGAGAGAGTCGCCGACCTCATAGAAAAGGGCAAGTTCACGAAACCGCTCATCGCCTTTATCGGTGGAAAAGCCGCCAAATCAGGAACGAGATTTTCCCATGCCGGCGCCATCGTTGAAGGGTCCAGAGGCTCGTACGAGAGCAAGGTGGAAAAGCTGACAAAGGTCGGAGTCCATCTGGCGGATTCTGTTTCCGATATCCCGAAAATTGTCAAAAAACTGAAAGAGGCCATGGGAGGATGATGATGGGTGAGAATCATTGGAAGACAGCAATTACAGAAGTTAAACCCAATAAAGTCTGTTTGAGAGGTTACCCTATCGACCAACTGATGGGAGAAATCTCGTTTGCTCAGGCTATATACCTGGTTTTAAAAGGGGAGTTTCCCACACCAGAAGTGGGAAAGCTTGTGGATGCGATTTTCGTTTCATCGGTGGACCATGGAGCCAGTCCTCCTTCTGTTTTGGCAGCGAGAACGGTGGCTTCTACAGGAGCTGAGCTGAATTCGGCTGTCGCGGCTGGAGTTTCCGCCATCTCCCGCTATCATGGAGGCGCGATCGAGGAGGGAATGAAGCTTTTCCTGGAGATTGCGAGAAGAATAGAAGAAGAAAAGGCTTCTGAAGATGAAATGGTGCGTGAAGTTCTTCAGGAGATGAAGAAGAAAGGGAAGCGGGCTTCAGGTTTCGGTCACCGCATCCACACTCAAGATCCGAGAACACAGAAACTCTTTTCTTTGGCTGAAGAATTAGGCCTTGCAGGGAAGTTCGTCCCTATCGCCCGTGCCGTGGAGAAAAACCTGAAAGAGCTTCTGGGCAAACATCTCCCCATTAATGTCGATGGGGCAATTGCCGCCCTGCTCTGCGAGCTGGATGTTCCTCCTGAAATCGGCAATGCCTTTTTCATCATCGCCCGTGTCCCTGGTCTTGTGGCGCATGTTCATGAAGAGATCACCCGGATGAGGCCCATGAGGAAGATCGATCCCCAGGACTATGCGTATGACGGGCCAGGAGAGAGGAAGGTCAAATGAGAAAAGAACTCTTAGCGGTTATGCCTGAATTCAACCTCATCGAAGATTCTGATCTTAAGGAAAAAACAATCACTGTTTGGGTCGAAGCCATGAAAGAGGAAGGATGGACTGTTGATGACCTTCAACAGATGCCGTTTACTCTGCTGATCGAAGAAACACCCGTGAACATTATCGAGCATACGCGCGCGGTGACTCTCAGCTCTGTGGAGATCGCTGAGGTTATGGTTGAAGAGTATAAGGGAAAGCTAACTCTGAACCGGGATTATCTCCTTTCCGGAGCCCTGCTCCATGATGTGGGCAAGTTATTCGAATACAAGAGAGAGAAAGGAAAGTTTGTGAAAAGCAGGGGAGGAGAACTTCTCCGCCACCCCATCTCTGGAGCCGCTTTTGCTTCTCAGCACGGGCTTCCCAAAGAAGTCGTCCACATCATCGCGGCTCACTCCAAGGAGGGAGATGGATCCAGGAAGACAGTGGAAGCTGTAATCGTCAATCATGCGGATTTCGTCAATTTCGAAGCACTAAAGATAAAGGCATAAGCCAATCATAAGGAAGGAATTTTGTTAAATTGGGGACAGTCCCCAATTTCTAAGGAATATAAAATCAATGTCATTGCGAACGAAGCGTGGCAATCTCATCCATGTGTCATTGCAAGGAGAGGTGGGATTCCTTCTCTTTGCTCGGAACAGGCGTGGCAATCTCATGCTAATGTCATTGCGAGCGAAGCGTGGCAATCTCATAAAAACAGATGTATTTTTTCCTTATGAGATTGCCGCACTCCCTCCGGTCGTTCGCAATGACAAAGAAAGGAATTAGTCAAATTTTTCCTTACGGGATTGCCGCGCTACACTCGCAATGACAAAGGAAAAGATTATAAAGCTAGACAAAGGAAGGAATTTTGGGGAAAACATTTTCTGAGAAGATTCTCGGTTCAAAAGCCGGGCAAGAAGTCCAGGCAGGAGACGTGGTCACAGTTTCTCCCGATAACATCCTTTCCCATGACAATTCTGCAGCCATTATCAAAGAATTTCAAAAGCTCGGGGTTAAGAATGTGAAGGCTCCTCAAAAGCTCGTCATCATCCTGGACCACGTCGTGCCCGCTTCGAGCGAAAAATACGCAGCGAACCATA
>JASFPJ010000122.1:0-8759 GCA_050116035.1 Candidatus Aminicenantota bacterium
TTTTCCCCCAGCGAGTCAAAAGTGGCTCGGTTTCAGGCTTCGCTCTCCTCACCTCAGCGGTGAGGAACCATGCCCGCTCCGCCCTCAAACGGTTTTCTCACCCACTGCCCTTCGCTTATCCTTTGGGAAGGATATGGAGGGAATGGCGTTAAAAATCCGACTGGAGCAAAGGAATTTCCCTGCCGTTCCGACGCTGTAGGTTACCCACATACTTCAATAGCTTTGTTTTTGGGTGACAGGGATTCTGAGGGTGAAGAGGATCAAGTTGAAGGTTCGCTAGGGAAAGAAGGCTTCTTTTTCTCTCCAAAAAGAGCCTGTTCCACCACCTCGGCAATATCCAATATTTTCAGTTCATCCTCCATTTCCTTATCTTTGATCGCATCGTCGAACATTGTCACACAGAACGGACAGGCAGTCGCGATCCACTCCGGGTTGGTGGTCAGGGCATCTTCTAAGCGGTGGATGTTGATTCGTTTTCCGATTTTTTCATCCATCCACATCCAGCCTCCTCCGGCTCCACAACACAGCGAGTCGATTTTGGAATGTTTCATCTCTCTGATGTCCAGGGAATTCATGGATTTCAAGATTTCTCTTGGGGGCTCGTAGATTCCGCTATAGCGTCCAAGATAACAGGGATCATGGTAAGTCAGTCTTTTGTTCAGAGGATGGTCGAATTGGAGGCCTCCGTTCTGGATGGTCTTCTGCAGGAATTCGGTATGGTGGACAACATCACAGGTGAATCCGAGCTGTGGATACTCGACTTTGAGGGTGTTGTAACAATGGGGGCAGGAGGTGAGTATCTTTTTTATGTTGTAACGCTTGAATGTTTCGATGTTGGTTTGAGCCAGAATCTGGTACAGGTACTCATTGCCCACACGACGGGCCGGGTCGCCGCAGCATCCTTCTTCCATCCCTAAGATAGCGAACTGGACACCGAGGTGATTTAGGATTCTTGTTATAGCCTCTGTCACTTTCTTGTTGCGGTCATCATAGGAACGGATGCATCCCACAAAGAACAGAAAATCGATCTCTTTGCCAGGTGTGTCTGACAGGATAGGAACATCGAGTTCTTTCACCCAGTCTGCACGGGCATCGCGTCCCATTCCCCATGGATTCGAATTGTTTTCCAGACCCTTGAAGGCTGTTGTGAGTTCCTCTGGAAACTTGCTCTCCATGAGTACCTGATACCGCCGCATATCCACGATCTTGTCGACATGTTCGATGTAGACCGGACAGTGTTCCATACAGGAACGGCAAGTGGTGCATGCCCAGAGCTCATCTTCCTGTATAATGCTGCCTGCCAGCGGAGGAAGCTCCTCCAATTCGTTCCCTGTCTTTTTCGCTTTTATGATTTGAGGAACCCTCAAAGACATATGGTCTTTTAAATCATTGATGATTTTCTTCGGGGAGAGAGGTTTGTCTGTCAAGTGGGCGGGACAACTATCCTGGCACCGCCCACAGCGGGTGCAGGCATCGAGATCCATGAGCTGCTTCCATGTGAACTCCTCTATTTTAGACACTCCGAAGCTCTCCGCTTCTTCATCCTCCAGGTCCAGATAAGAAAGGATTCCCTTGGGTTCGAGAGATCGAAAGAGCATGTTCATCGGGGAGCTGATGATATGGAAAAGTCTAGAGTAGGGGATGGTGGCGATTGTGGCCAGAACAAGGAAAAAATGAATCCTGAACACAATCATTGCCATGAAGGCTTTGGTATTCGTATTCAGGTCAAACATATTGATGAATGCAGCGAGCGAGTTCCCTATGGGTGCCCAGGCAGTCACGTCTTTCCCGATCACAGATACTCTCAAACCTTCGAGAAAAATGCCGGTTAGAAAGATGAACAGGATAAGAACCAGAGTGCTCAAGTCATCAGCGCGGTTGTCAAGGCGCGGTGGACGGGTGACATAACGCCGGTACATCAGCAGGATTATGCCCGCGAGGGCTGCGAGCGCGATCAAGTCGAGGACAAGTGAGAGAGGGCGCGCAAGCCAGGGGGGAAGAGTGAACATAAACTGCGCGATGATAATCACAATAAAGGGTATCAAAAAGCCGATGAATAAGAAAAGATGGAGGAGCCCCGGATATAAATCCTGTAAAATTCTCCGGTGGGCGATTCCTTCCCACAAAAAGGATTTTATTCTCGTTCCCAATCTGCCGGATGTCTCTATATTTTTGCCCTCACGCCACAGTCGAAACCTCCGATTCAATCCAAAGACAAAGACAACGAAGGCAACAAGAATGAAAAAAATATCAAAGGTCTTAATCATACTCTTCTATTTCTCATAAGACTTTCAGAATTCATCAGACATGTTCAGCACCCTTCTTTAGCGAGTTTTTCCGGGGGCCAGCATGACATCGTGACAATTCAGGCATTTTTGGTTCTTCGGCGGGCCCTCGAATTCCCTGATATGGCATTCAAGACACTCTGTAACAGTGGGACGGTTGGTGCTTTCACTCATGTATTCATGTCCTGCGCTCCGGTGACAGTCCACGCATTCCAGACCCTCATCACGGTGATAACGGTGATTGAACTGGATCACCTTTTTTTTAACCTTGTAATTGAGTTCGAGAACATCTAAATGGCAGTCCAGACATCTTTGGGAAGTGAGCTCATCATCTGCTAGATATTCCGGAGGCGCCAGTTGGTTGCGGTAGTGCTGGAAAACATTCCATCCTTCAGGCGTAAATTTGAATCCTGGGGAATGACACTGGTAGCAGCTCGTTTGATCCGGAGGATGTCCGTTTGATTGTCTCCATAACTCTGAGAGTTCAGGATGACACTGTCGGCAGACGCGTTCGCTTGTGGCTGAGTAACGGACGAGGAAAGCCGTCACATACCCCGCACTGATCAGGAGGATGAGAATGAAGAGCGTAAACAGCAGCCGGAATTTTTTTTTGAATTTTCGAGTACTCATCTTACCTCACATCAATCTGCAGCAGGTATATTTCAGGAGTATCTTTTCCCGAAGGAGGTCCCACAAGCAGGACTCTGTCTCCTTTGAAACTCATGATACGCGGCCCCCAGAATGCGGGGTGGCGAGGAAAGTCCATGGGAGTGATTCCCTGGATATAGCCTGGAGTGCCCTCGTCAAACGCCTTCATTTCCTTGCCGGTTTGGAAATCGAATACCATACCTTTATACACATGTTTATACAGGATGTAGCGGCCGTTTCCGGAAAGGTCATAAAGCTCAATCCTGGGGCTAACGTTGGATTCGAGATATTTCAATCCTGACCCGTCAGTATGAATCGAATATGTTCCCATCCCCTGTTCTTTTTTTCCGGTATAATAGAAGACAACAGTCTTCCCGCTGTCGCTGATGTCTGCCAGGCTAAACCAGCGGTCGTGAAAATCGGTTATCCGCTTCAATGCCCGGCCATCCCAACCCACGGTGTACAGGTCATAATCGGTCTTGTTTTCTGAGGATTGAGCTCCGAACACGAGAGTCTCCCCGTTTCCACTCAAGCAAAACGACCATCCCCCTCCGAGAAGCGGGCGCCGGGGAAAAGAGGTCCACTCCCATTCTGTCCCGTTGAAATCCGGACAGATGATTGTTCGTTGTTTTTCGTCCGTGATGTCGAGGAGCACGATTCCGCTCGGACTGCCGTATCTCCTCGGGCCCAGATGACCTTTGAGCAGACAGGCGATACGATTTCCTTCTCTGTCCACGACATAATTGGAAATCCGTTCCCACGCTGTGCTTGTAAACTCCAGTGACTGCATATCTTTTTCTTTTAAGGATTCAATCGGGAAGGAGAATACTCTCAGGTTGGAACCGTCGGTATTGACGACGCCCAAATAGTGGTCCAGGATGTTTTCAGGTTCTCCCAGACTCAACGAGAAGACAGCCACCTGTCCGTTTCCGCTGAGGAGGGGAGGTTTGGAACCGACCAATAGGGGAATGTTCTCGTACGGAGGAAGTGCCATCTTCGTCCCGCTCCGGAAAAGCTCCTTTTCTTTTCCGCTTTCGACATCCATGACCATCACAGCCTTGGTTGTTGTTTCGCCCTCTTTGATTTCCAATAAATAAAGCATCAATCGTCCGTCATCACTCAAGCACGGATACTCCACCACATTGTTCCCTGAAAATGTTAGTCTTCTTATTTCATTGCCGTTGGCGTTGGTTATGAGTGATGCCATCAACCCGAAGAAGATAAAGGCAGCGGCAATCGAGGTGTGATTTTTTATCATTTTCTTTGGCCTCCTTATATCTTCTCGATTCGGACCACTGTGTCTTTTAAACCCAAGCCTCCACCGTTCGGATCATGGTGCGTCTCGATTATCCCCATCGGGTTCACACCATTCCCTTTTTGATCCCACCAGATGAGAGAAGTATCCCTATCTTTGCTCTTGAATCTTCTGCTTCTGGCCACATTCCCCACCGCCGTGTGCCCTAAACCTTCAGCAAGGGCCACGGATTCAGGATGGATTCGACTGGTTGTGAGGGCCTTGGTGGTTAATGAGCCCTTTTTCGATATAACACGTATCCTGTCACCATTTTTGATTCTCAGCTGGCCAGCGACTCCTTTATTGATCCACAGACAGTTTTCGTGGAGCATCTCCCGAACCCATTTGCTGTTGGCTGTTCCTCTTCCCATGAGATTGGGTTTGAAAGTGGTGAGGATGAACTCATCATCCTTTTTATGTTTGTGCGATGAGATCGCCTGATAGTGGAGTAAAGGAGTGCTGCCTTCCTGTTTTAGAATCCTTGACTGTATTTTGATCTTCGGGATTTTCAGGGAGTTGCTCCTCTTGTTTTTTTCGGGATGGGAATTCTTTTTTGATGAGTGGTTGACCCAGAATCCATTTTTTTTCAGGCTTTCTAGACCTCCATGGATTCCGTAGCCAGGTATTTCCTTTGAAACATAGTCTTGTGTATCCTGGAATGGAAGTTTGTTCGAAACATTTCTTCCGATCCGACGGGCCAGTTCCAGGCACATGTTTCCGATTTCAACCGCTTCACCCATGGGTTGAAAAGAGGGCTCAAGGAGTTTTCCGACATCAAAAGCCGGCGACCGTAAGGCCCTGGCTGGGCTCAGTAAAGAAACAACCGGCTGTCTGATGTTAAGGATGGGAATGCCTTCCAAAGAAGGAGCACTGTTCAGCCCCCATCCCTCAAGATAGGTGGCCGCGGGAAGGACAACATCAGCCAGCATGGCTGTTTCAGTCAGGTGAGTATCCATGACAACGAGGAGGGGAACAGCTTTATCGTCTTTCAGGAGACGAGCTGCTGATTGACAGTCAGGTTCGCTGTACGCGGGATTGGAGAGATAGACGAAATAGGTGTCAATTCGAGCATGGGTCTGCTCGAGTTCTTGAACTCCCCTGATTGTGTTCCCAGGGTTCGATAGGATGGGCTGGGACTGTCTTTCTTTATCCAGCTGACGGCCAGGGAACCTTGGGAAGAAAAGCCCTCCTTCTTTCTCGAGATTTCCGACAAGCCAGTTCAAGAGGGAAACACACATTGCATTCTGAGTTCCGTTCTCATGGTCGGTTATTCCTCCCCCGAAAATGGCCACGGACGGTTTCTGTGTGGCAAATTCTATTGCTAATCGTTCGATATCTGAAGCATTGACTCCGCTCTCTCTTTCGGCAGACTGAAGGGAGTAAGGAGAGAGGAGGCTCTTGAGATTCGATAGAGTGAAATTTGTTTTATTTTCTATAAAATCTGAGTCAGCTAATCCTTTATCAACGATCGTTTTGGCCAAGGCTAGGGCGACGATACCATCGGTTCCTGCCTTGATGGGATACCAGGAGTCGCATTTTGCGGCTGTCTCGGACAACCGCACATCGAACGTGATAAGCTTTGTGCCTTTTTCCATCCTGGCATGGACAAGCCTCCGGGCAAAGCCGATGAAAAGATCATGGTTCGAAAAAGGATTGGCACCGAAATTGAGAACAGTCCGACTGTTTCCGACATCTTCGATAAGCGCAGGAAAATCGAGCATGGATGAGAAGGCCGCCCTTCGGTTGAGATTCTTCAAGACGTTCCTGTCGATAATTCGGGGAGTCCCAAGAGATGCGAGAAACCTGTCGAATAAGGAATCGTCCTGTCCTTTATCAATCACGAATTCGGAAATTCTGTTCTCTGCCATCATATCTCGAATGCGGTCACTGAGAGTGGAATACGCTTCATCCCAGCTGATTTGGGTCCAGGCCCCACTTCCGCGAGTGCCTTTTCTTTTTAAAGGATGGAGGAGGCGTTCGGTGTCGTTGACCAGGTTGATTCCGGCGATTCCCTTTGCACAAATTCCTCCCCGGTTGTTGGGATGGTTTGGATTACCGAGAATCTGAACCAGTCGATCCCCATCCAGGTAGGCCATAATGCCACATCCGGCCGGGCACTGTTCACAGGTTGTTGGGATGGCGCGAAGTGATTTCAGAGAGGTTCTGGAAACAGCTGTAATCTTATCATTGGTTTGGACCTTTCCGATGGATCCAAAACCGGCAGCGGTTCCCGCCACCCAGGCTAACCCAGACTTCATGAATTTTCGTCTGGAGATTCCTTTTCTTTTCATTCCTGCATACCTTTTATAATAAGGGGATAAATTCTCCTGCAGCGACAACCACATAGCGCATGAAGAAGATTCCCACGACGACCAGGATGGAGGAGATAATCACTGTTGTTAGCGTCCGGAAGCGGGGAACAACCAGGAGGATGAAGGGGATTATTTTTCCCAAGAGGTTCTCGATGAGGAGAAACATAATGCTGAATCTTCCTCCCAAAATCAAATGGGCTGCGGCTTGGGCGTCTGAATGAGAAATCATGAGGACAAGAAGGTCACTCCCCACAAGAAAGAGGTCGAACACAATCATCCAGGCCAGCAATTTCCCGAGGTTCATCAGGAGTTCCAGGTCTATCTTTTTCGACTTTGAGAAGAAGCGGTCTTTAATCCAGACAACGAGAATCATGAGGGCGATTCCGGATACAATGGCTGAGGCCAAAAAGAGGATGGGCATCAGAGCGGTGTTCCAAAGAGCTCTGGCTTTCCCGAATGCCAGGATGAATCCAGTGTATCCATGCACGGATATGGCCAGAGGAATTCCGATGAATCCAAATATCCGCGTCAACTTCATGTTTTCTTTGAACATGAAGTATCCGTATATGATGCAGTTTATCGGATAGAGGACCAGAAGGAACGATCCCCAGGTGATCGGGGAAGACATGTTCAGATAGACAAAGAGGTGCCACGCTCGATGGGGCATCCCGATGTGGATGAGAAGGAAGAATGGAGCGATGACCAGGAGGAGAGTGGCGAGGACGACACCGACTTTGCCGATGGCTTTGTACTGATTCATTCCGAAGCCATAGGCCAGAGTAGAAAGGATGAAAGATCCGGCGCTCAGTCCAGTGAGGTAGAAGTACATGGCAATATTGAAGCCGAACGCTTCCTGGTGAAATATGTTGTATAAAACTTGGGTATCCACAGCTCTCCTTATACGTTCAATCGATTCCGAAAACGGCGAATCCGGAAGATGCATTCTAGATACTCGATGGCATTGGTCAGTATCATTTTTGTTATCTCGGTGCTATTCATTTATTTCCTGTTTTCTTCTTCCTGCCTGGCCTCAACGGATTCAATATCCAGGCCGATGTAAAATACATATGGATCAGTTCCACTTTCTGGTTTGATAACCTGGACAGCATTCTCAGCCACCGCCTTTGAGATTTTGCTTTCCGGGTTGTTCAGGTCACCGAACAGCATCGCATCCGTGGGGCAGGCTTCAACGCATGCGGGTTCGAGACCGGCATCCACTCTATGATGGCACCAGTAACATTTTTCTGCGATTTTGTTTGTTGGATGGATATATCTCACTCCATAGGGACAGGACGCCATGCAGTATCGACAGCCAATGCACCTGTGCGGATCGATATAGACAATTCCGTCCGGGCGTATGATACCGGCATTGACGGGACAGACCGTCACACAGATTGGATTTTCGCAGTTATTGCAGAGGATGGGCAAGAAGAACTCCATGGAGTGGGGATAATGTCCTTTTTCGACTCTCTTGACCCAGCTTCTCCACACACCGAGCGGAACATCATTCTCACTTTTGCAGGCTAGAGAACAGGCATTGCATCCTATGCATTTCCGTAAATCGATCAAGAAAGCCAATCGTTTCTTCTGATTATTCATTGTGTTTCCTTCTGTCCATCATTCCCGTTGTCTTCTTGTTCTTTGGTTTCTTCCTGGCGTCGCTCTTCTGTATCAGGTTGTTCTTCTTCTTGCTGAGGAATTTGGTTTTCTTCCTTTTCGTCAGCCTCCTCCAGCTGCGGCTTTTCCTCTCGAGCCGGAGCGTCATCTTCTTTCTCTTCTTCAGGGATTTCTTCTTCTCTGGCCAGTTCTCCCTCTCCTTTTTCCTTGACTGGTTCCTGTCCTTCTGCACTCTCTTGTTTCTGTTCCGGTTCTTCTTTTTCTATTTCTTCTTGAGCCTGTTCGGGAGGGGATTCAGGTTCGGGTGCATCCTTTTCTTTGTCTTCCTTTCCTTCCTCCTTTTGTATTTCTTTGTCTACTCTCATGTGCCCCAACCAGGATTTGAATCCGTTGGCAATACTTTTCCGCGATCTGTAACCAAAAAAGATGAAGAGACCAATGATAAAAGAGAGGACTAACCCACTGTTCGCATAATTCAACCAGGAATATCTTGGCAGAGCCGTGTGTGTGGGTCCCATCACGACATTCGCCATTGAACGGATATCGTGACACCGGGAACAGAAATCCTTGTACACGCGTTTGACGCCGTGTGCGGAATCCTCA
>JASFPJ010000123.1:0-8667 GCA_050116035.1 Candidatus Aminicenantota bacterium
TTCGTCATCCCCATTGAGAGATATCTCATCTCGACTCCGGGAAGTGCGAGAGATCTCATCTTATCGAATATTTTCCTTGTTTCTATAAAGTAAGGCCTGGCGTTCTCAGGATCTCCGAACATGGGTCCCATGGTCATCAGCCCTTCAATTTTGATATTTTGGAGAGGGAGCATCTCTTGAATAAGGCGTTCAGCCTCCTCTGGAAGAATCCCGAATTTTTGCGGTTCTCTCCCGCTGTTAATCTCAATGAGAACGGACATGATCCTGCCGTGCTGAGCGCATCTTTTATCAATTTCTCTGGCAAGCTCTATGGAATCAACTGTTTCGATCATGTTGAAGATTTGGACGGCCTTCTTCACCTTATTCTTCTGGAGGTGGCCGATGAAATGCCATTTCACTAAAGGGCCAACGACTTCGAAAGCGGCGAGAGCCTCCTGGACGTAATTTTCTCCGATGATTGTGACACCCGCTTCTGCGGCTCGCAGGATTTCTTTGGGAGTCCTTGATTTGGCGGCAGCCATGAGCTCGACTCCTGGGGGCAGTTCCTCCAGGATTTTTTTTACGTTTTCTTCTATCATGCTTGGATTCTTTCAGTCTATGCAGTCTTCATTTTAAACCTTAATCAAATGGATGGAAAAATTCAAGTTCTAGGGTCAGGCCGCGACATTAGACATTCCTGTGAAGTGAAGTTTAGCATTATGGTTGAGAAGCTCGGGAATCATTAGAGGAAAATTTATTCTTTTTTTAGCAAAATTGATCCTGGTTGAGAATGTCAAATGTCGAGGCCTGACCCATAAGTTAATATAGCGAGTCGCGTAGGCCTGTGTTATAATGGGCTGCTCATTGAGACTCAACTCGAGGAGGGCTCATTTCATGGTCGATAAAAAGAAGCTCGAAGAAAAATTCAATGCCCATAATTTCACTGATTTCAAGTGGATTGATCCCAGAAAAATCGTGACGGCTTTCTGGGTCCGGATGAAATGTATTTTTGGATGCGATGATTACGGGCAAACAGCGACCTGCCCTCCGAATGTTCCTTCGTTATCAGAGTGTGAACAATTTTTTAAGGAATACAAAGAAGCCGTCATTTTCCATTTCGAGAAAAAAGTCGACAAGCCTGAAGACCGTTTTGCCTGGACGAGGAAACTCAACTTAAGGCTTCTCAAGCTGGAGAAGGAGATTTTCGTATCCGGCTATGAAAAGGCCTTCCTTTTATTCATGGACAGCTGCAACATCTGTGAGGAATGTCCGGGGAGAAAAGAAGATTGCTTAGAGCCGAAAATGTCCCGGCCCACTCCCGAAGCGATGTGCGTCGATGTCTATGCCACAGTCAAACAGGCAGATTATCCGATTCACGTCCTCTCTGATTATGCCCAGAATATGAATCGGTATGCCTTTTTACTGATAGAATAATTGATTTTGAGCTGTAGATGAGGATTTTCGATTCATCAAGTTTTAGGCTTTTCAAATGAGCATTAGGGAAAAACTTGAGGAAAGGGAAGCGCAAACCCTATCGTCTCGAGCGTGTTTGAGTGCGAAGTCAAAAGGGAGGGAGCGTCCGGAAGCTCCCCATTCCTTAAGGACATCTTTCCAGCGGGACAGAGACCGAATCATCCACTGCAAATCCTTCCGAAGATTAAAGCACAAAACCCAGGTTTTTTTGGCTCCCTTCGGTGACCACTACAGAACTCGATTAACCCACACCTTGGAGGTCTCTCAGATAGCCCGCACTATCGCTAAAGCACTCCTCCTGAACGAAGATTTAACTGAAGCCATTGCTTTAGGCCATGACCTCGGCCATACTCCTTTCGGCCATGCCGGAGAAGAAACTTTGGCAAAGCTTCTTCCCGGGGGATTCACTCATTACGAACAGAGCCTCCGTGTTGTGGAAAAGCTTGAGTATGAAGGCAAGGGTTTGAACCTGACGTATGAAGTCAGGGACGGAATCTTCAAGCATTCAAAGGGCAGGGGAGAGATACTCGAGGATGAGAAAAAGAATATGCCCGATACTATGGAAGGGCAGGTGGTCAGAGCCTCTGATGTCATCGCCTATGTCAACCATGACATCGATGATGCCATCCGAGCCGAAGTGATAAAAGAGAAGGACATCCCTCCTCATCTTGTTAAGATTTTAGGCAAATGGCATGCCTCCCGGATCGACAGAATGGTTGAAGATGTGGTGGAGGCCAGTCTGGAATCTGGCTTGAAAAAGATTGCGATGAGCGAGGAAATAGGGAATGCAGTCAGTGAGCTCCGTGATTTTCTTTTTGAAAGGGTCTACTTCAATTCCCAATCCAGAGATGAACTAGAAAAAACTGAGAAAATCATCACAGAGCTTTATAAATATCTCTTAAATAATCCAGAAGGACATATTAAACCTTATCCCCGGGGAGATTCCTTGGAAAAAAGAGTGGTTGATTTTATAGCCGGTATGACAGACCGGTTCGCTCTGAGCCTGTATGAAAAAATCTTCTTCCCCCGCTCCTGGCCCGGCCTTTAAAAAAGTAAAAAGGGGTCAGGTGTTTATGCTCAGTGATTAAGTAACTCTTTGATATTGAAATTGAAGGCAAAATTGTCATTGCGAGCGAAGGGTGGCAATCTCATAGAGAGAAATTATATTATTACGGGAATGAAGATATCCTTTTTATGAGATTGCCACCCTTCGCTCGCAATGACATCCTAAAAATGTTGCCAAATTACTGAGTACGTACAACAGGCCCTTTTTTTCGAGAAGGGGGATAGTTCCTATCTTCCTTAACAGAAAGACTGAAAGGGACAGTCCCCGAAAAAAGTTGCCTGTCCCCTTTTTATTACTTACCTACTTCTTTAAAAGGATTTCCTCAAAGAACTTCAGGGCTCTTTCGTCTCCAGTCTGACCCAGCCAGAAAATGGCTTTCTTCCTGACTTCGGTGCTCTTGTTTTTTTTGGCGATGTCGATCAACATCGGCACGGATTGATCCTTGGGAAGCTGGGATATGGCAAACACTGCATGTGTTTTCAGCTCGACATCCTCATCTCCCTGAACCACATCTTTTAAAACTTTGGCACATTCCTTTGACGTTTTTTGACCCAGCCAGAAGATTGCATTTTTCCTGATTTTTTGACTTTTATCAGTTTTAGCGATTTGGATCAGTTCGGCCATGGCCTCTTTCTCGTCGCTGAGCTGGATGGCAAAAACAGTCTGCTTCCTGAGTTCAGTATCGGTTTCTTTTTTGATAATCTCTTGGAGATAACCGAGGCTCTTTGCATCCCTGATATTCCCCAGCCAGAAGATGGCGTTTTTCCTGACTTCTCTTGCGTAGTTTCCAAAGACAATACGGCGCAAGAAATCGTGAGCCTGGGGCTCGTCATGCGAACAGATAACAGACAGAAGTCTCTTCCGAAGCTTAAGGTCTCCCGATTCGAATTCATTCTCCAGAAACCGGAAGCTTTCCCTGTTATCCGCTTCTCCCAGCCAGTAGGCTGGCTGCTCTTCGAATTCAAAGGTCTGGTCCAGGTCAATCATTCGTGCATCCTGTATTTCACTCTTGCCTTTTGAGATCCGGTGAAGGAGAAGGAGTCCGACGGGCTCTCGGTCCTCCTCCGAGTCCAATGATTGGCTGGGAAAATTCGACCTGTATTTTCTGCGCACTTTTATTCCAGAGTCATCCACACTGACTCTAAAAGGAATTGATGATTTCCATGTTTTGCCCATATGAGTTTCGATTTCACCCATATGGATTTGGTGGCTGGTCAGGAAGATGTATCCTGTAAAGTAACTATCTCCGCCCTTTGATTTCCTGAATTCTGTCTCAGCCAGTTTCATCTTTTGTGCCAGGCTGAGGTTGTCTTCATCCAGGTAATGGACCTTTCCTTTCAGGAAATCGGATGGATTTTTTTCTGCCTGGGGAGATGCAGCCCAGATAATGACTGCCGCTCCGATTAAAACTAAGGTTCCGACACCCGCCCTCCGCTTCATTCTTGTGCTCATTGCATTTTATCCTATTCTCAGCATTCTATTTCTCGATGATTTCTTTGAGGAATTGGACGGCTTTCTCGTTCTTGGACTGGCCGAGGTAGAATACAAGCTGTTTCTTCAATTCCATGTTCTTTTCTTTCCTGGCTAACTCGATCATTTTTTCGACAGCTTTATCGCTCTTATTCTGTCCAAGAGAATGAATGATTCTTTCTTTGAGGTCAACATCATCTGTCTCCGAGTACAGTCCCTCGAAGAAGTCTATTGTCTCGTCGCTTTTATGCTGTCCCAGGATCATTATGGCCCTTTCTCTGGCTTTCGCGTTTTTATCATTTTTTGCAATATCGATCAGTTTATCTCTGGCCTTTTGACTCTTGTGGCGGTAGAAAGAAACGAGTAATCGCTCTTTGAGTTCTTCGTCTTCCAAGGAATCGTAAAGTCCGATGAGCCTGCCGATTGTTTCTTCCGCCGGGCTGATCCCGAGCATCGTGATGGCTCTTTCTCTCAGCCGTCTATCCGATTCGTTTCTCGCGATATCAAACAATTTGTCTCTGGCATCGGGATCATCACTTTGTCCGAATCCGACAATCATATGTTCTCTCAGCTCTCGGTCGGATGTACTGGCGTACAGATCGATGAGATGGTCAGTTATTCCATCCCTTCGGCTCATGCTGAGCATGATGATGGCTCTCTCTTTGAGTTTCTTGTCTTTTTCTTTTTTAGCTATTTCGAGCAATTTGGCTGTGGCTTTCGGGTCGCGACTCTGGCCCATACTAATAAGCAAGCGTTCTTTGAGTTCTGGGTCATCTATGCTTCCATACAGCATGTCTATCCTGTCGAAAATTCCTTCTCGCCGACTGACTCCAAGCATAGTGATGGCTCTTAGTCTTAGTTCTCTGTCCCTTTCAGCTCTGGCGATATCTAACAGCTTGTCGCTGATATCGGGATCGTCGCTCTGTCCCATAGAAATGATTAAGCGCTCTTTAAGATCTGGGTCCATAACGCTATCATAGAGCCGGATGAGATCATCGGCTATTCCTTCTCGCCTTCTTACAGTGAGCATCATGATGGCTCTTTCTTTTGTTTCCTTATCCTTATCGTTTTTGATGATATCCAGGAGTTTGTCCTGAGCTCTTTGGCTCGGGTTTTGAGCGATGGATGTGATTATGTAGTTTTTGATCTTTGGATTATCCGTTTTTGCGTAAATCTTGAATAGAGCATCCAGGCTTTCCTTTTCTCTTCTCTGCCCCATATAGATAACAGCCATTTCTCTGACTTTTTCGTCCGGGTCTTGGGTGGCCAGTTCGATGAAGAGAGGCAGAGCATCAGGGTGTTTGGACCGGAGGAGGATCATCAACGCCCTTTCTCTCATTTTCGGATTCTCATCTTCTTTGACAATTTTAGCCAGAATGGGGAAGGCTTCCTCCTGGTCCATGCTCATGAGGGCATTCAAGGCAATGAGCTTCATTTCGAGTTCAGGGTCTTCGTCTTTTTGCGCACTCAAACCCCCTTCAACTCCCCCTAGGACTCCTCCTATCACACCGCCGATAACACCTCCTTCAACTCCTCCAAGAACTTCTCCTCTTACGCTCCCGTTGATGTAGTTTTTATATTCGTGCAGTCCTTTCTCATAGAGTTCTTTAGCCAATTCGATCCTGAGGAGTTGGGCATCGTCTGCCCAGGAGCTTTTCGAATAAGCATTTATCAGAGTATTGAGGTGTTCCATCGCTTGCTGCTGCAGTTTGAGCACCTGCTCGAGGTTTTCCATGTCTGCGCTGTATTTATGCAGGCTGTAACCTAACCAGTAGAGCGATTCATCCATGTACTCGCTCTTTGCATAGGCGGCAGCCAAAGCCTGAAAAGCTTCGATTGCTTTTTTCCAGTCTTTCGAATAAACATGTCTCTTCGCTCTCGTGTACAATTCCCGGGCTTTCCTGTAGTTTTGACGTTCCCTTTCTTCCCGCTGGGCAAAAAGAACACTGCCTGAAAGCAGGAAAAAAACTAGGAATATTGAGATGAATTTCATGCGTTTCATTGTCAAACCTCCTTACATGGTTTGTAAGATTTCTATCTTGAAAAGGATTTCCCTTTCATGGATAAGCTGTTTAATCATCGAAGAAGTCATTTCGTCTCCCCTTTGGATGTTGGACAGCTCCTTGAGGATAATGTCCAGGTCTTCAAGGAGAGGGATGAGAGAAGGATCCGATTTGACGATTATATCCTTCAAGAGAAGGTTCTGGATGAGGAGACTGCGGACGATCTTTTTATCTATGGGTATAGTCTCTTCTTCCTCTGTTGCGGTGTAATTGGCGTACTCGATCAGTATGGGCTTAATTTCATCGATGTATGCGTTTAACGCCAGGTTCATTGAGCTTTGTGAAATTCCAGGCTCAAGTGGGGATTTCTGAGAGGGGAAGAACCAGTGTCTTCCGATCAGCGCTCCCAGAACAAATACAAGCAGCAGTGCGGCGGAGGCGTATACCCAGCGAGGAGCGAGAAGGAAACGTTTTTGTTTTCGCGGTTCGACTTGAGTGCCTGCGCCAATTTCTTTCCAGCACTTTTCCCAGTTTGCTTCAGGAGCCACTTCTTTATTGTCATCGACTAGCTTAAAAACTTTCTTTGTGTATTCTAAGTCCTCTAGACAAGAGGGACATTCTTTGATATGGCTTTCCAGCTCTGCTTTGTCACTTTCGTTGAGTTCCCCGTAGAGGTAGAGGACGATTTTTTCTTCATATTTTTTGCATTTCATAGCTGTTCTCCATAACCAGGCCTTTTAGATTTTTTTTCATTACCTGAACTGCCCGGAAGAGCTGTCTTTTTACACTTCCTTCAGAGCACTCCAAGTATTCTGCGATTTCAGCCGTTGTGAGTTCTTGATAGTGTTTGAGGATAAAAATCATCTTTTGACGGCCTGATAGTCTATTTAAAGTATGATCAATTTTTTCCCGGATTTCACTCCGGTCTCTCGTTTGTTCCGGGTCTGAGCCTGAGCTGCCGCTGCCCGAGGAGAAGCTGTCCAGGTCATCAGTATCAGAATGGTGCAACTTCCGATTTTTATTTCTTCTGAGATAATCAATGCTGCAGTTGATACCGATGCGATAGAGCCATGGAGAGAAACGCATTCCGTTTTGTGGCTCGAACTTGTGGAGAAAGCGGTACGCTTTGATGAATGTTTCTTGGAGTATATCCTCAGCGTCTTCGACGTTTTTCACGTACTGGTAGGCCAGGGAGAAGATTTTCTGTCTGTTTTCTTCAAACAAGAGTCTCAATGCCTCCTTGTTTCCATTTTGGGCTGATTTAATGACAGCTTGCTCATCCATACTTTCTATATATCATACGCAGTTTTTCTTTTCATATAACAAAACGCATCCGGGGGACTTTTCGTTGACCAGAAAATTAAAGAAAAATAAGGAAAAAAAGGAGCTGAAAGAGGAATAGGAAAAATTGGGGATAGTCCCCAATTTTCTCTGACTTTTGTCTCTCTGTGTTTTATTTATATACGACTGTAACTCTGACAACTCTGGGAAAGTCTTCCTCTTCCACAAGATAAAGGCGGCCTTTTTTGTCGATGGCGTGAGTGAATCCTATGATCTTCTGAGAAAATATGAGTTTCTCATTTTCGAAGACATCCAGATGATTGGGCTCGTCTTCTTCCATTGCCATCATAGTCACAAATAATCTTTTTCCATGCTCGATCACCGAAACATAGGGAAAACGCATGCTTATCCGTTGAGCTCCATTATCGGTCTTTTCTCTGACTACGACTTTAAAAGGAGTGAAGAATTCGGATTCTTCCCTGATGAAATGATGGACTTTTTTATCCTCATAGACTCTTATTTCATACTTGTGAAGATTTACCAGATAGATCCGGCCGTCTCTTGTGATATCCGCCCTTCTGGGTAACTTCACGAGAGGCATGTTCTTATACTGGAGATATTCTGAAGGAATATCAAAGGTTTCCCCGAAGGACTCCAGGAGATTTCCTTCCCGATCGAATATATGGAAGACATTTTCATCTTTTATCCCGAAAACGATAAACTCCTCCTCCGAGTTGGGAAGAATGTCTATGGTCCGAAAATCTGTTTTAAAGGAGCGAACAAACTCGAATTTTTCATCGAAGATAAAGATTTTTCCGGTGTTCCGGTCAAGGGCAAAGACTCTTCCGTTCTGAGTCACAGCCAATTTATGGATGTAGGAGGCTTCTCTGGGGCCTTCTCCTCGTTTGATTTCCAGGCTTTTGAGAAAATTCCCGTTCGTATCATACTTATTCACTTTGCCATCTTTGCCATCCAGGATGTAGATATTTTCTTCTGAATCCAGGGAAACGTCCCCGATCTCGGCGAACATGTTGTGTTCATCACCGCTCTCCACTCCAATACTGATTTCTTCTTGAAGGGATAGTTCTTTTAGTTGTTGGCTTGCCTTTGAACACCCAGTTAGAGAAAGAATGAATGGCAGTGAACAGATTATTACAAGTATTATTAGTTGTTTTCTCATGATTCCTCCCTCATACCATTATGGAAGAAATTATAGCCTAAGTCTAGAAATGTATGTTTAAGCAGGAATCATGCCCTTAATTAAGTATCTAACGGGTTGATGCCGTCTGAGGAATACGGTCTTCAAAGATGTCAAGAGTAACGTTTTGACATCCTTCTCATTCAAAAAAAATCTATTATCAGTATTTTGCCCTCTCAGGCTATTCATACCGCAGT
>JASFPJ010000124.1:0-8640 GCA_050116035.1 Candidatus Aminicenantota bacterium
GAGCTGTATAGGATGCCGCGAATACCTGTAGACTCCCTTGACCACAGGCAGATCCGCCGTCGTAGAAGCAAAGTTAATTAATGCTTGGGTGTAGACGATCAGACCAGCCAAGAATATCATGGTGCCTAAATAAAACCAGACTGTGGTCAGCTTAATAGTGATGAAAAAGGAATAAATGATCATCCCGCGTCCGAACAGGAACACGCTGGCTAAAGAGAGGATTTTCTCCATCCAGGAAGAGAAGGGAGGCATGCGGACCAGACGCTTGCCAAATGTGCGTGGACCGTAGGCCACTATCAGAACCAGGTTGATCAACCCGAACAATACCGGATACCACCAGCCGTTCCACCAGCCGATCTGAAATTCCGGTAATAATGACATAACTATGACTCCTTTTTCTATGGTTATTACCGGTACTGAGATGATGCCCGAAAGATGGTGGGCATGCGGAGACCGTCCCGGAGGTGACCGAGACACATAAATCCTCCCATCATGGCACCGGTCACGCCCAATCCTCCAGTATCCGCCCCCGTTAGGTAAAGACCCGGGATGGGGGTTTTAGGATGTGTCCAGGCAATATTGCCTTTGCTGAAACGTTCGGAAACGGAGCGAAGCCCATAGGCCGCTCCCTGGTAGTGCCCGGTAAAGTGTTCATTGGACAGAGGTGTTCCCAGTTCCTTGTACTCGATAATGTCATTGAATCCCGGGAAATATCCGTCCACGAAGGTGATCAAGGCTTCGGAGATGCGTTCCTTCAACTTCTTGTATTCCTCGTCCCGCCGGTTCCAGGGCTGGTCACGCCACTTAGAGAAAAAGCTGTAGTCAGTGGAGAAGTTGAGAATCTCGGCCGAGTGCGCCTGTGCTTCCGGATCCTTTAGCGAATGAAAAGAGACGTAGGCGTGACGAGGTTGTCCGGATTCGAGCCAGGATGAACCCTCTGCAAAGATGGCATCATGGTCGAAGCTGTCGTAGATCCAGAGGTTTGCCCCGTTCAAACCTATTTGGCGCGGATCCCGGGAGAAACCCAGAAACAGCGTCAGGTTGGTGGTGGGAGGATGTTCCTGGGCAAAGCGTTCCAGGTCGGTGTGGAATGGGATTTGAATATCGGTCGGTACAATCTTCAGATAGGTCTCGACTGCACCTGCGTTAGAAATGATCTCCGGGGCGAAGTATTCCTCTTCTTCTCCTTTGTCCCCAGCTCCGGCTTTTCTGGCCCGAATCCCCACGGCCCTTCCGTCCTGGATGATGATACCTGTCACATCCTTACGGAGAAGGAAACGGCCGCCCTTGTTTTCGACAATCTCTCGCACGCTTTCAGCAATTTTACCCGAGCCACCGGACGGGTAGAACCCACCCTCCGAGAAAAAATTAAGGATCATACCGTGCAGTCCAAACGGACTCAGCCTTGGGGGCAGTCCGTAATCGCCCCATTGAGAGACCAGTAAGCCTTTGAGCCTGGGATCCTTGAAGTGGGCGTCCAGGTAGGCCCCGGTAGTCAGCCCAAGGGGCTGTCTCAGGATATAACGTACCAGGGCAGAAATGCCGCGCATAACAAACCATCCGTTTCGCCGGTTCATCTGCATCGACAAGCCTACCCCTGCTTTTTTTGCGTCCTTGTAGTAGCGCCGGATGGCCCTGGATTCGTCGGGAAAGAGGTCGCAGAGTCCGGTAATCGTACGCTTGGGATCTGAATAGACTTCGAATCGAAGGTCCGGATAAATGAACTTATCAAAGGGATCGGGCATTGGGATCCACTTCACTTTTCCGCCCGTGATCAGGTCGATCATGCGGCGGGTCATCGAGCCCTCATACATTTTACCAACATAGTGCAGGCCGGTGCCGAAGTGGAACCGGCCCCTCTTGAAATCATGGGTGTACCCGCCAGGCCGGATGTGCTTCTCCAACACTAAAACCCGCTTGTCCCGCAGTTGGGCCATAAGGCTAGCGACGGTCAGTGCCCCCATTCCTGAGCCTATCAGGATGATGTCATAACGGTCATTCATGGAACGCTCCAATAGTAAGATATTGATCTATATGGATTTCAATCATCCAGAGCATATCTTCCCTCGAACAACCCTGTCAACTAAAAAGCCCAAGTTTTCATAATCAATTCCATCCCATCTCACATTCTTAATCATGCAACTGTGACCAGTTTTTCTTTTAGGTCAGATTAAATTTCACACCTGTCAGCTCTTCCGAAATTTCCCAAAGTTTCCTGGCGATTTCTTCATTGTGTGACAATTCATTCGATTCTACCTTTTTGGGATACCCTTTCATCTCTCTCCATCCCGAAGGACCATAATAGTCCCCGCCTTTGACATCTGCACCGACTGCGGTATAAAGGGTAGGCAGCGCACCCATAGTGATGTCCTGCGAGAAGAAATTATTCAGGAAACGGAACAATCCCGCATGCCTCTGCAGTTCGGTCGCAGTCCACCCGGGATGCGACGCAGCAACAAGCGGATTCCCGCCATTTCTTTCCACTCTTTTCTGAAGCTCATAGGTGAAATAGAGATTGGCGATCTTGCTGTCCGCATAAGCTCTCATCTTTTTGTAGGGCCTCTTTTCCCAATTCAGGTCATCAAACTCCAAATCACCATAGTTGTGAGCGCCGCTGGACACATTGACGATCCGGGAACCGGATGTCGCTCTGATCAGATCGAAGAGCAGGCCTGTGAGGGCAAAATGGCCCAGATGATTCGTTCCAAACTGAAGTTCGAATCCATCTGCGGTCTTGGAATAAGGCGGCATCATCACACCCGCATTGTTTATGAGCAGGTCTAATCGATTAAAGTTTTTCTTGAACTCGGCAGCGAATATGCGTATGGATTCCAGATTGGCCAGATCTAACTCCATGACTTTGACGTCGGCATTTGGATGCTGGCCCAGAATTTTTTCTACAGCCGCATTTCCCTTTTGCAGGTTGCGAACAGCAATGATCACCGTAGCGTTCTTCTCAGCCAGGGCTCTTGCGGTTTCGTAACCTATACCACTGCTGGAACCGGTCACGATGGTCACCCCGCCCTTTTGATCGGGGATATTGTGGCTATTCCATTTCTTTTCTTTCATTTTTATCTCCTTTAATTTTTTGTTCAGTCCATTTTTTTTCAGCATTTTATAATGAACGTTCATTAATTAAAAAGTGTAAAAAAATTTATAGCTTTATGGCATCCCAGGCCATATTAAATGCCATTTCAATACTCTTTTCATTACAGTCAAAATCCGCACACAGGCGTGGATTTGTTAGGATCGTAATTGGATAAAATATGAATATCAGCAGAATATCCAAGGAATCATCCTTTATAATCTTCTGTTGAATTCCATTTTGTATAACTTTAACTATCGGCTCAAAGTGTTTATCAACTTCACTCTTGTTGACTAGAGAGCTGTACGGAGAATTCGCAAACTGCTCAGTATACTGGTAATCTCCAGGGTTATTCGAGATAAAATTGAACGCTTTAAACCAGCAGGCTTTCAAAATATCCCTTATCGGCTGGCTGTCGTCAAAATCTTTGAGTATAGCCTCACTCAGTTTCTGTTTGATATCAACATACGTGGAAACCAGAAGGTCCTCTTTATTCTTATAATAGATGTAAATCGTGGCGGGGGAAACATCCGCTTCTTTGGCTATCTTCGAAACAGAACTTGCTGCAAACCCAACTTGATTGACAAGCTTCACCGTGGCTCTGATTATTTCGTCCTGTTTAGCTTCATCTTTGTATCTCATGTTTCTAAAATAAATGAACATTCATTATTTGTCAAGTGTTTTTTTAAATTTTTTTTATTTTTTTAGTGGAACCATTGTTTTCTCAAATTCTACACCATATTAGTGCGACCAAATTCGGAATGGATAAGAGAGAAATTTCTCGTATGCCTAGATGGTCTGGTTTATGAGGCTTTTTTGTAATTTGTTATTCGCTTTTCCAGTCTTTGACCCTGTCGTTTTGAATGTGATAATCTTATTTCAGCATGTCAAATCACCGGCATCAAAACTCAAACAATGAGAGGTCGTTCTATGAATCGTCAAAAGGGAAAAAAGACTAGGATTACTCGTCGACAGTTCATCAAAGTCGCTGGAACTATTGTTTTAGTGGCAGGAACTCGATGGAATCTTTCTGCCTCAGATGAGATTCCACCCTCAGACGGATATCTCTTGGTCGATATAAAGAAATGTCAGGGGTGTGCCAGCTGTATGCTCGCATGTTCGTTAATCCATGAGGGTGTGGAGAGCCTCTCTCTGTCTAGAATCCAGATAATGCAAAATTCCTTTGAGTCCTTTCCAGATGATTTGACTATCGAGCAATGCCGTCAATGCGTAGATCCCCCCTGTGTGAAGGAATGTCCTACAGATGCTTTGGAAGCAAATGCCAAGTATGGCAATGTGAGGATGGTGGATAAAGAGAAATGCATTGGATGCGGCACATGCTATGATGTTTGCCCTTATACACCGAGCAGGCCGGTTGTTGTGGCCGATAAAGATTATGACAGTGAGCTCAAGAGTCGAAAATGCGATCTGTGTGCCAATGCCCCTTTTCACTGGGATAAAGCTGGTGGGGGGCCTGATGGGAAACAAGCCTGTGTGGAGATATGTCCCGTAGGCGCCATCAAGTTTACTCAGGAAATCCCCCCACAAGTAGGAGATGAGGGGTACAAAGTGAACTTGCGTGGCCCGAATTGGGGGAAACTCGGCTACCCCAACAGTTAGAAAGAGCGATGGGGAGGAATACCGAATGAACGGCTATACAGGAAAAATACTAAGATTGGACTTAACTGAACGAAAAGTTAGTACCATGCCTACCGGCAAATACCAACATTGGATGGGTGGACATGGTATGGGCTCGGCTATCTTCTTCGATCTCGTGAAAGACAAAACGATTGATGGTTTGGATCCGGCCAATGTGGTTATCATGATGACCTCTCCGCTATCCGCAACCCTGGTTCCAGCAGCTTCGGGCAGAACAGAGGTACAGGGAATCGGGGTCCAATCCTATCCAATCGGTTGGTTTACACGAAGCAATCTTGGCGGCCGATTTTCAGGCATGCTTAAGTTTGCCGGATGGGACGGAATTGTTATCCAGGGGAAAGCAGATAGACCAGTCTGGATTGACATTAGAGATGGCGATGTTCGAATCAGGGACTGTGCGCCATTGTCACTTTGGGGCAAGGAAACTTGGGATTGCCAGAAAACCATCTGGGAGTATGTGGTCTCAGGCGGGAAATATGGCGATTGGAACAGTCCTTCGGAGAAAGAAGGAGGTAAGACAACCCAGCGTCCGGCGGTGGTTACCATTGGGCCGGCAGGAGAAAATCTGAGCCGGTTAGCCTGCCTGATACACGATGCCAGTAATGCGGCGGGACAAGGTGGTTTTGGGGCTGTTTTTGGGTCAAAAAATCTTAAGGCGATCAGTGTGATCGGAACCGGACAGGTGGGAGTCAACAACCCAAAGATGCTCATAGCGACTCGACTGTGGCAGAAGACAAATTACGCCTTTGATCTTGCCAATTTGAAACAGACCTGGGGATCCATGCAATTCCAAAGCCCACCTGCTCCTCTTATAGAGTGGAGAAAAGGCCGCCCGAAGATTGACCAAAGACCCCAGGCCTGTTTGGGATGTCATTCTAGCTGCCGGGCCAGATACAAAGACGCCTCAGGTAATGAAGCGTCATGCATGGCTACTGCCTTTTATGAGGATGCCCAAAGCCTTGATATACAACGATCAGCCTCTGATCTAATCAATCGATACGGTCTCAATGCGGCGGAAATAAATTTGGGGCTCGTATATCTTCGTATCCTTCAAATGACTGGTCGGTTGAAGACAGCAAAAATCCCTGAATGCCCTCTGGATTTCAGCAAGTATGGAAGCAAGGAGTTTGTCGAGCAATTCGTGAAGATGGCCGCTTACGGTAACGATGGTAAGGGCAACGAAAGCCAGTTCGGCAAAGATATATCCGGGGGATTTGTCAGGGCCGCCGAAAAATGGGGAAGAAGACAAGAAGATCTGTTGAGCGGCATACTTATGTTTCCCTATTGGGGTATACCGGTACATAAGGAGCCCAGAGCTCAGGTTTATTGGGGCTATGGAACGCTGCTGGGCGATAGAGACATCAATGAGCACGATTTTGACTGGATCAAGTGGGAGTATGGGCAGTCCAAAGCCCAGGGCCAGAGTCCCGCTTTGACAGCTGAGGAAGTCGCAAAAATTGTTACCGACAAAATGGTCCCCTATCAGGGCGACCTGGATATGCTCGATTTCAGTGAGAATAACATCTATTCCGAGCACATGGCCAAAATGGTCTCCTGGCAGCGACATTACACCCGGTTCTGGAAACAATCCATGCTTTTCTGCGATAGCCGTTGGCCCGATTTTGTGAATATTCACAGGGCTGATAAAATCGGATCAACCGGTATTGCTGAACCGAAGTATGTCAAAGCGGTAACAGGAAAGGACCTTTCCTTTCAGGACGGAATAGAGCTAGGTCGCAAGATCTGGAATCTGGACCATGCCATTTGGACCCTGCAAGGCCGTCACAGGGATATGGTTCATTTCGTTGATAACGTATATGAAAAGATACCGCTTTTCCCCCTTGAAGTCCGTAATGCACATATGCCGGGCAAAGAGAATGGGAAATGGGATTACTACGGCTATTCCCGGAGAAAGCTGGACAAGAACAAATTCGATGAATTCAAAACACTATTCTATCGCCTCCAGGGCTGGGACACGAAATCAGGATATCCAAAACGAAGCACTCTGGAATCCCTTGAGCTGGATTATGTGGCTGATGAACTCGAGAGAAACAGCAAAATCGGAAAAGAATAACTGCGGCCAAAGTGTGACCAAAATTTATCAATAATCTAGAAAAATCGATAAAAACATCAAAAAGCTTCGAGATCCCAGCAGTCTAATTCTCGATAGTCTACTGGGGAAATCTCTTATTCGCTCCGTTTTTTCTTATTTTTGTGCTTCTTACACACGGCAAAAGTCACAGGTTCAAATCCTGTATCGCCCACCATTCCTTTTTATTGCTGATCCTTTTACAACATTCATCTTGACATTCTCCTCGACATTGCTTATTGTATACATGTAAGATTGTAAGATTTCAAGGAAGTAAGGAGATAACATGGATTACACAGAAACCGCTAAAGTCACATCAAAGGGACAGGTGACGATTCCTTCAATCATAAGAGAGATTCTCAAATTAGAATCCGGATCAACAGTCATATTTAAAGTTACAGAAAAGGGCGTTCTTTTATCACCATGCAAGATTATCGAGGAACCGGCTTATACCGCAAAGGAATGGAGAAAAATCGAAAAAATGGTGGCGGAAAAAGGAAAAGCATATAAGACCACCCGATCTGCTAAAAAACATCTCGATTCCTTATGAGATTTGAATTTAAACCCTCCTTTGACAGATCTGTAAAATCGCTTCCCTCCGAAACCAAACAAGAAATTAAGGAGTTATGTATAAATCTGATAGATAGGCTATCGAGTGGTCGCAGTCTCTCCACAGGATTGGGCCTTAAAAATCTGAGAAAGAATTTCTGGGAGATTAGAAAGGGACTCAGACTCAGGATACTTTTCCGATGGAAAGGCGACCTTGTCGAATTTATACTTGCCGGGACTCATGAAGACATTAAAAATTTCTTAAAAAGATAAACCTTCTCAGACTATCACTCAATCGGCAAAAACCACAGGTTCAAATCCTGTACCGCCCACGACAATTTTTTCAGCACCTCGCGGAATTTCTCTATCCCTCCCAAAAAAGTACTTTTTAAAGAATCAATCTGCTTTATTGATAATGATAACCTGGCCTGCTTCTGTATCAAGGGAATAGGTGAAATAGGTATGATCCCGGATGGCCATGGGTTCAGCACCTTTTATCTCAAGCGGCCAGGCCGAGCGGATGCGGCAGGGCCCGCCGATGTTTGATAGAACCTTCGCTTCAGAAAGAGTATTGTTTTGCCAAATGATTTCCACTTCGAAGTTACCCCTGGCCTTCAGGCCTTTGATATGGCCATCCTTCCAGCTTGACGGAAGGGCCGGAAGCAGATGGATGGCCCCATCGTGGCTCTGAAGCAGCATCTCGGCTATTCCGGCCGTGCCGCCGAAGTTTCCGTCGATCTGAAAGGGAGGATGGGCACAGAAAAGGTTGATGTATGTCCCCCCGCCTCTGTGATAGTTTTTATCCTGGCGTTTGCCTCCCTGCTCGCAGAGGTGCAGCAGGTTGCGTAGAATCTTATACGCTCTATCACCGTCCAGAAGCCTGGCCCAAGCGCCTATTTTCCAGGCCGTACTCCAACCCGTGCTCTCATCACCCCGGAGATTAAGTGTTTTCCGGCAGGCGTTGGCCAGCTTTTTGTCAAACAGAGGCGAAATCTGACTGCCCGGATAAAGCCCCCAAAGGTGGGAAAAATGACGGTGATGCGGATCCTGCTCCTTGAAATCCTTATACCACTCCTGGAGCTGGCCCTTTGACCCGATTTGTAGGGGATAAAGACGGGCTCTCGCCTTCTCCAGTTTATCCAACATCTCACAGTCATTATCCAGCAGATCAATGGCTCTTATCATGTTGGAAAACAGATCGTGGATGAGCATCATGTCCATGGTGGAGGCGAGCGAAGTGGAGCAGTACATCCCTTCG
>JASFPJ010000125.1:0-8630 GCA_050116035.1 Candidatus Aminicenantota bacterium
CATCTTCATCATCGCCACTCATGTGGGCGGAGCCTCAACGCGAGGAGCACCCGGAAGCGACAACGAGAAGATGATCGATGCTGTCGCGCCATTCGCCGACTACCTCGTCGTCATTGCCGACAGCAATAAGGATGGACGCTTCACAAACATCTCGAAAGACAAAGGAATCCCGCTCACTCAGATTGAATACGCCCTGGACCTCGTTGACATCTTTAAGCAAGTTTTTAAGTAGCAGAAATTAAACGAGAAAGTTAGACTGAGAATTTCACTATCCTGAATCATTCATAGAATCGGCCGACACTGTATATCATGAATATTTCAGGTAGTATAATCCGCCAAATCAACTGTATAGCTTAATAAATCTCATTCAGCTTTTTTCATAATCAATTCGCAAAAAACATTTGTTCCTACGTGAACCTTTTTCTCCCAAATCCGTCTATTACTAAAAAGGCATAGTCTATGAAAATGAGGAGGTTTGTATGAAATTCAGGATTATTTTGGTGGCAGTGTTCTTCTTGTGCGCTTCCTTTACATTCGCCTATGAAGATGTGAGGAACCTGAGTCTGTCGGCTAAGGGTATTAATCAGCTCGAAATCGATTGCGGAGCTGGTTTTCTCAAAGTTAAAGGCCAAAAGGGTTTGACAGATATAAAAGTGGAGGCGGAAATCGTGCTCGAAGGAAGAAGCGAGAAGAATGCAGAAGAGTTTCTCAAGAAATACCTTGATCTGTCTCTTGAGAAAAGAGGAAGCCGAGCGGTTTTAAAAAGCGGCTTCAAGGAGTATCGCTCCATTTTTTCCTTCGGAAACAAACTCATTAACCTCACAGTCAATATACCTGCAGAGATGGATTTGGATGTGGACGATGGTTCAGGTTACATAAAAATCGAAGATATTGCGGGAAATCTTATCATCGACGACGGCTCTGGCGATATTGAAATCGTGAATAATAAAGGAAACGTCAATGTGGATGACGGCTCGGGTGAAATCGATTTAGAGGAAATTAATGGCGATGTGGATGTGGATGACGGTTCGGGTGAAATTAACATCGAAGGAGTCTTAGGGGATGTCTCAATCGATGATGGTTCAGGATCGATCTATGTCAGAAACATCGATGGCAACGTGACCGTAAGAGATGGTTCCGGTTCCATCACCATCGACGGAGTGGAGAAGGATGTGTATATCCCGAGTGACGGAAGCGGAAGCGTTAGAGTCAATAATGTCAAAGGAAAGGTGAAGTACTAAAACATAGAATATAACTGAATCAGGCTTTTCTTGCTTTACGCTCGACTATTTTCCTTTTTCAATTGAATAGATTTTTTTTTGATTGTGGCGCTTCAACACTCGAATTTCTACAGTTTTCAAAGCTTAATCAATCTAGCTTTAAAATCCTGGCTGCTCAGTTTTCACTATCGATTCAAAGATATAGCTCCCTGAGTCAACTTTAAAAACGGCAGTCCCTTTTTCCATCCTCAGGAACTTGACTCCTTCTGTATCTTTGACAGGCTTACCACTTTCTGTCACTTGAGATATATCCTCTGCGGGGACATACACAAATGCTGAGGTGTTGGCTGGGATAGTGACGTTCATGAGCAGTTTGCCATTCTCGAGTTTCCAACCGCTCACAATCTTTCCATGAATAGAATTGTACTCAGCCCTTGCATATTCTAATCCTCCGCCAACATGAGGCTGAATCTTGAATCGTTTGTAAGCCGGGATTTCGGGATCGAGGTCGATTCCAGCCACGAAGCGGAAAAACCACTCCCCCACTGACCCGAATGCATAGTGGTTGAAAGAGTTCATTCCCGGGTTCTGAAAACCTTTTTCCTCAGTCCAGCCGTCCCATCTCTCCCAAATGGTCGTCGCTCCCTGTTTGATGGAATAGCCCCATGAGGGGAAAGTCTCGTTCAGGAGAAGGCGGTAAGCCACATCCGAATAGTTCATCTGAGAGAGAACAGGAAGCAAGTATCCAGCGCCGACAAATCCAGTAGAGAGATGCCAATCTCGCTGTTTGATGTTCTCCACCAGGTGTTCAGCCGATTTCAAACGCAAGTTTTCAGGGACAAGGTCCATCGCCAGTGCCAGAAGGTATCCTGTCTGTGTCTCTCCTTTTATACGGCCATCCGGAAGGACAAACTCCCTCTGGAAGGCTTCCCGAATATTCTGAAAAAGTTCCTCGTAATAAGAAGCGTCGCTCCTTCGCCCGATCACCTTAGCCATCTTGGCCATGAGCACAGCATCATAAGCCCAGTAGGCCGTTGCCAGAAGGTCTTTGGGAGTGTCGGCCTTTATGGATAGCCAGTCACCATAGTTATTGCCTGTCTTTTTCCTCCGGATTAAATCAGGATTGGCTTCCTGGAGAAAATCCATCCATTTAACCATGGCTTCCCAGTGTTCGGTGATGATCCGTGTGTCTCCGTACACTCTGTGGATGGTCCAGGGCACGATGATGCCCGCATCCCCCCAGGCTGGAGCCGACTCGAACCTCATCAAAGCTTTGTCTTTGAGGCGAGGCGCAAAATCCGGAAAAGCACCTTCTCCGGACTGGGCGTCCACAACATCCCTCATCCATTTGGTGAAAAAGGCAGCGATGTCCATGTTGAACGTGCCTGTCCGGATGAAGATCTGGGCATCACCCATCCAGCCGAGCCGTTCGTCACGCTGGGGACAGTCTGTCGGCACACTGATGTAATTCCCTCTCTGGCTCCAGGTGAGGTTCTTGTAAAGCTGATTGACCATCGGACTTGAACATTCGAAACTTCCAGCAGGGGGTGCCGCGGAATATACGGCGCATCCTGTTATGGTGTTTTTGTCCGGGACGCCGGGGAATCCGGTGACTTCGACATACTGGAACCCGTGGAAAGTAAAACGCGGCTCAAAAACTTCCTCTCCTCCGCCTTTGAGAACATAGTTATCTGTGGCTTTGGCGTCGCGGAGATTGGTCGTGTAGATGGTTCCGTCAGGATTGAGACGCTCAGTATGACGAAGAGTGATTCTTGTGCCGGCTTTTCCTTTCACTTTGAGTTTAACCCATCCGGCGATATTCTGTCCGAGGTCGAAAACATAGACATTTTTTTTCGGTTCGGTCATCTCGACCGGCTGGATATGCTGCTTTACCTGGACAGTCTCAGAAGGCTGAGCCACGAGCTTGACCTGAGGCTTCTCGATAATTAATACAGGCTTCCAGTTCTTGGAATCGAACTCAGCCATATCCCACTCTGGCATCTCCTTCCGGGCGTCATAATGTTCACCCATAAGTAAATCAGAGCTGATGATCGGGCCGTCCGCACACCGCCAGGTTTTATCAGAGGCTATTATCTCAGTTGTCCCATCTTCATACTCCACCTCAAGCTGCAGGAGCAGGCAGTTGTGAAGGCCGTAATTCCCCCGGAATTTACGCCATCCAAGGTAACCACTGTACCAGCCATCGCCGATAACAGCGCCGATAGCATTCTCCCCCTTCTTAATGTTTTCGGTCACGTCATAGGTGCGATACTGGATGCGTTTATTGTAATCTGTCCATTCCGGAGCAAAAACGTCTTTTCCTATTTGCTGACCATTGACGTGGAGTCTGAAAATCCCCCGCGCTGTTAAGTAGACCAGCGCACTCTTTACAGACTTACCGAGAGAAAAGGTTTTTCGGAACCATGGTGGGGGCGGACCAGGCACCAGTTTCTCTGATTTTAAAAACCGGGAATCTAATTCCATGCCTATCCATGAGCCTTTCCAATCTTCTTCATCCAGAAGGCCCATGGTCCAGAAACCTTCTTCATGAGACTCTCTCATGATTCGGTTATTAATCCAGACAAACACCTTCCAGTAACATTTCATCCGAGAATAGAGTTTTTTCCCTTCATAGACAATCTGGTTTGTCCGGTCGCTTTTCACTTTTCCGCTGTCCCAGAGGTCTCCAGTATTTTTTTGAAGGATTTCTTCACTTGAGTAAACAATAATCCTGTAAGCGGTCTGCTTCAGGCTTCGCTCGGAAGACTCAAGAATCCAGCTCAATCGGGGCTTCACAACATCAATGCCGATTGGATCTTTCAAATATTCACATCTCAGATGAGTGACTTTCAGGTCAGATATTTTCTCCTGATTTGCCAGAGAACACGCGGAAATCAGGACAAAGACAGCCAAAAGAACAAACATAAACTGCTTTTTCATCATAACCTCTCATTTTGGGATCGCCTATTCGCGTATGACATTATTTATTTCTTCAAATGTTAAACAATCTTTCTGAGTTTCTCCAACCGTGAAGATAACTATACTCTCGATTAAAATTCAATCAAATAAAGTTGAATGTTAAGACCTGTCCCTTTCAATTTTATCAATATTAACAAATGTTAAATGTTAAGATGCGACCCCTTTCTATTCAAGTTTTCTGCTTTTCATTCCGATTGGAGCGAAAATAAACCAGAGGATCATACCGATAAACATCAACTGGGCATGATCTCCCCATGACAAATCCCCAAAAAAAACAAAAAGCGAAGGGACGATTGTCAGAACTAAACCAATCAGAGCCGTGATAAGAGCGACTGTGCGCATTTATAATTCCTCGGATAAAATCTTTTTTTGCTTTCTTTTTTGTTCCACGGAACTGAGGAGGACATACAGGACTAAAGCAATAAAAAAGCCGGGCAGACCTTTAAAGAATATCTCCAGAGGAAGCAGGAAGGCGATGACAAGGGTTACCAGCCAGCTTATCCCCGCAGACCAGTTAATCTTGGAGCGTGTGACCTCGGCAAAATTCCTCTTGAGGCCCAGCTTCGGCAGGATCCAAAAATCCGCGAAGATAATCGCTCCCATGGGCATGAGTATCAATCCGTAAAGAGCGACAAAATCCAAGAGTCTCATGACCAAAGCCGGAAAGCAGGCCGCGATCGTGGTGCCGAACCCGGCCGCGGCAGTGACCTTCCAGCGTTTCCAGTTCGGAGAAGCCGCTTGGAGAGCCAGCCCGGCTCTGTAAAGCGTTGGATTGGCGGTCGTCCAGCCCGCAATCACCACACACACCGCTCCGGCCACTCCCGCTCCCATAAAAGCGATCGGCCCTGGAGCGACAGACACATCCGCAGCCGCACAGAGGATGCCCGAGCAGATCCAGGCCACATAATGCCCGAGAAACATCCCGAACGCGCTGGTGAATCCATAAGTCCATTTCCGGGCATAACGGAAAATCGAGAGGTCCGCCATACCGATGTGCATGGCCATGTTGCAGAACCAGGCGAAGAACATCACATGCCAGAAGGTGAACTTCGACTGGCCCTCAACCGGAATCCCGGTCCAGATTCTTTCATTGGCCACACTCCAGAAATCCCCAAAAGACGTCAACCCCAATTTAGGCAGCACAGCCAGGGCCGCCGCCACGAACACCAGAAACATCCAGGGCGAACAGATCTTGGCAAAATTGGCAAACTTCTCGAATCCGAGAATAGCCAGGCTGGTCACCACGAATCCCACAAAAAAGACCACGATTATCCAGGTGATACTGGTGGGAAACATATCCTGAAGCCCGGGCATGCGCATGTTCAAAGGCAATCCGACAGCCGTGGCTGCCACAGAGATCATGGCTCCGGCGAGAAAACAAAACATCAGGGCGTTTACGATGTTATAGATGAATGTCAGATAGGGACCGCATATCTTGCGCAGCATCCAGTAGAGTGTGAGCCGTGTTTTGACAGCTATCGGCGCGCAGAGAAAAGCCCAGCTCAAAACTGCTAGGATGTTCCCGACAAGCAATCCCAGGAAAAGGTCCGGCGCGGAGACTCCCCGGGCAACGAACAGCGCTCCGATGACGAATTCCGTCCCAGCCACATGTTCACCGGCATACATGCCGATGAACTTCCCGAGACCCTGGAGCTTGTCCTTGGAGACAGGCTCGCGGTCAAACTCGTAAAGCGCGTCAAGCCGTTCAGTGATCATCGTTAAACAGAGTCAATCTTTGATAATTCGATTTTGTTAGCAAAATCTTTCTAGAAAAGCAAAGATAAGAAGTCGCGTCTTTACATTTAACATTTTTACTTCTCAGATTCTTTCGAGTCTCATTTTCCAAGAAAAAAACAGTTCTATCTATTGAGACTCAATCAAGACATTTTGAATGTTATGACCTGGCACTCTCAACTCAATCGATACTGAGAAATGTAAAATGTTAAGATGCGACCTTATTTATTTAAGGGCGGCAAGGCGTTTTCTGGCATCCTCTGGTTCGGGATAGACTTCATCCGCATCCTTCCAGAGGTCGAGGAATTTCTCGTATTTTTCTATGGCTTTGCCTTTCCAGCCTTTCTGCTCGTATATTTTTCCCAGCTCATAGAAACTCTGAGCATAAACGTCACCAAAAGCACTTCGACCTGAGCTTGAAGATACGATCCTTTCATACTCTGCTTGGGCTTTATCAATGTCTCCCGAGGCATTATAAGCAATAGCCAAAGATTCAACATAGTCAGCGCGTTTATCGTGTGGATCAGAGGTCTGCAGAGATAAGGCTTCCTTAAAGCTTTTAATAGCGCTGGGAAAATTCTTCAGTTTTAGTTCGACCATTCCTGCAAGATGGTGGAAAAAATGTTTATTGTTTGGATTTTGGGAATCACTAATCAATACTTTTAGCTCATCTGCTGTTTTCAGGGCTTCATCAGTAGCATTCATCTTGACATAGGCTAAGCCCTTGAGATGTAATGCTTGCCTCTGTCTGTCTGGATCCTCTGCTTTTAAAGCATATTCTACAGCGTTATCACAATCTTTCAGAGCTTCTTGAAGATCACCTTTTTTAAGACTAATATAAGCGAACCTCAGATAAATTTCTGAAATGGTCCAATTAAGGCCAACCTTTTTGCTCATATCTATCATTGGCCTGAGAATGTTTTTTGTTCCCTTAAACTTTCCCTGTAAAAGACTGAGATTTACCATTCCCCTAGAGCTCAAATAAAGGGCCTGGGGGCCTTTCTGCTGCAGAAGATTATGATAATCTTCTGCGGCTTTAACCAGATCGTCTGTATAAAAATGAATCATTGCCCTTCGAGAAAAGTTTTGTCTATATGCCGGAGTCCCTTCTGCCGGCTTCAGGGCAAAAGCCTTATTTATTTCTGCAAGTGCAAGCTCATATTTCCCTGCTTTTCGATAATGAATTGATAAGTTCGAATGAGCTATGGTTTTGTCTGGATACTTTTGAATGGCTTCTTCGAGGACTTCTCTAGCTTTGGCATAAAATCCCACCTGTTGATAAGAACTAGCCAGATTCCCATATCCGAGTAAATTCATGTTACCGCTTTTCCTGTTTGTTTCATAATGGTCAATGGCCTTCTGCATTTCTCCTATGTCCAAATACCTATTTGCTAAATTGTTATTTCCGGTATAATCATCAGGATACAACTCCAGTAATTTTTTGTAAGCTTCGATCGCCTTATCAAAGGTCTTCTCGGAAAGACTGTAATAATCTCCTCCGATCAAGTAGCGCTCTCTGGCGGGAAGCCTATCTGAAAGGTCCAATGCTTTCTTCATGTATTTCTTTCGTTGAGACCTGAACCCTATATTGCCATAACTCTGGGCCAGGGATCTGTGGGCCATGGCAAAATCGGGATCGATGGCAACCACCTTTTCCATGAGCTCAATGCTCCGCATATAATCGAATGCTCCGTGATATTTTCTCCCTTCGATGTAATATTTTAATGCCTCGGGTGAGGAGGTTGTGATTTTCTCGATATCCTCGTCAATGTCACCAACAATTTCTTCTGTAGAAAGCTTGAAGTGTGCTTTAACCTTTCTTGTCAGCTCATCCACCATGGAGAGAAAACTCTCTTCGCCTTTACCTTCAATACGGTCGGATCCTATTGACTCCATTGTGGCAGCTTCCTGAAGGATAGTATCGATCCTGTACTGTTCGCCGGCTTTTGTGAAACCTCCGCGCAAGATATGGGTGGATCCCCCGAGGGAAGCTACTTCTTTTAAAACCCGTGCTGAGAAGCTTTTTGCCTCGATTTGGTTCAGGTCGCTGAGAATATCTAGGAGCTTGTCGCTGCTTAAAACGCGGATATACTTTGATTGGGTTAAGTCAGCAATCAGCAGCTCGCAGAGAGCTTTTCGCCAATGATCTAAGCTTTCATCGCCAGAATTATTTTCAAAATAAACGACGGCAAGAGAAGGCTTACCTGATGGGACAGGCACGGCTTGCTTTTGGGGAATAGATCTCCAGATGATCAAACCGATGATTGCCAAAGCGATGACTACTATAGCAGGAAGGAAAAGCTTTCTTAGACTGAACTTCACAGTGATTTCCCTTGAAGTTATAGGCTTTTTTTTGGGAACAATTCTTTCTGTGGTCGGCATGCCTTTTTCTATATTTAAAAGTTCAGTGCTCACTTCTCCTGCATTCTGATACCTCTTCTCTTTATCCTTTTCCAGGCATCTCATTATCACTTGGCTTAGGTCTACTGGGATTTGAGCATTAATCTCCCTGGGATCTTTGGGCACCTCACTCTTATGTTTCATAGCTATGCCTAAAGGCGTCTCTCCCTCAAAAGGGACTCTCCCTGTCATCATTTCATAAAGAATAACTCCCAACGAGTAGATATCTGAACGCTGGTCTACCTCTTTTACTTCAGCCTGCTCGGGTGACATATACTCTGGTGTCCCGACCATCAC
>JASFPJ010000126.1:0-8586 GCA_050116035.1 Candidatus Aminicenantota bacterium
TTTCATTATCTGTTCCCTATTATTTTCTACTGCCCCCCCCTGACCCCTCTTTTAGACCTCTCTTTTAATAAAGGGAACAGTGACTTCAGGAATCGATAGAAAGAACAAGAAAGCATAATAAAAAAAATGATGGGTATCAGCAGGCTAAAAAAACCATATAAAGGCTTGAGTATTTTTCAGGGAGGATGAGAGAAAATGAACAAGGCCCTCATTTCTTTTATCTTCGTTATCCTTTTCTTGGGATTTTCTATCCCATCTTTGGCTCAGTTTACTGCCGAAGAATTAGCAGAAAGAGAAAAATGGGAGAGGTTTCTTGAAGAAGCGAAAATTACTGAATTCAGCCAGCCGCTGAGTGAACGGGAGGCGAGAACCGAACCCTGGAGGCTTAAGCTGGAGAAGGATGGTGTCGTCAAATATGCGTGGTGGAAGAATGTGGAGGGACGAGTCAAAGGATTTCTTGAAGGCTGGAAATGGGAAATCGCGGCTTACAGATTGGATAAGCTTCTGGGATTGAATATGGTTCCTCCATGCATAGAAAAGAGGTTTCAAGAGGAACGGGGCTCCTGCTCTTTAGAAATAGATGTGAAAATGATGTATCGGGAATTAATGGAGCAGAACATAGAAATTCCTCCTCAATACACTCATTCAACCATTCGGGCAGTCTTTTTAATGAGAGCTTGGGACAACTTATTAGCCAACGAAGACCGGAATTGGGGAGATATTCTGATAACTGAAGATTGGCGGGTCATCCTTATCGACCATTCACGCACGTTCCGAAAATCGAAAAAATCGAAAACAAGGCTCATATATGAAGGAAAAGGGGATAAGGAACCCATTATGGAGTTGCCCAGGGCTTTTGTTGAGAATCTGAAAGGCTTAACTTTTGAAATGATAAGAGATGCTGTAGGCGAATACTTAGAGGACAAAGAAATCGAGGCTGTCCTCATCCGCAGAGACTTGATGCTCAAGGAAATTGACAGGCTCATCGAAAAATTCGGAGAGGATAGGTTTCTTTACTAGTGGTGAATTTTATTAACAGCAACCTCGACTCGTGAATAATCCAGGTTAAATAAGAAAATAGTGAAAGAATGAAGAAAAGCTTATTGACTCATTGATATTCAGAGTGGGGGCTTTTCTGACTTCAATTTCCTATGGAGGGAAAAGAAATGAAAAGAAGACCAATTTTCCTGTTTTTACTCATTCTCTCTCTGGGATTTCATAGCTATTCTTGGGCCCAGCTGACTGCCCAAGAAGTAGCAGAGAGAGAAAAATGGGAGAAGTTCCTCATAGAAGCGGAAGTTACTGAATTTAGCCAACCGTTGGATCCACGGGAAGCCGTTACTGAACCCTGGAGACTGAAGCTGGAGAGGGATGGAGTCGTAAAAATTGGCTGGTGGAAAAATGTGGAGGGACGGCCTAAAGGGTACCTTGATAACTGGAAGTGGGAAATCGCCGCCTACCGGTTGGATAAACTTTTAGAGTTAAATATGATTCCTCCGTATGTGGAAAAAAGATTCCAGGGAAATCGAGGCGTGGTTTCGTTAGAACCAGAATACATGATGCTGTTCAGGGAGAAAAAGAAAAAGGATATAAAATGTCCTCCTCGCTATGTGTTCTCCTACAACAGAGCGCATAGCTTGATGCAAGCTTGGGATAATCTGCTCGCCAACACAGACAGGAACGAGGGAGATATTCTCCTCACCGAGGACTGGCGCCTGATCCTCATCGACCACTCCCGCTCTTTCCGGACTTCAAAAAAGTTCACAAAGAAACTCATCAAAACAGGAAAAGGCGGCAAAGAACCCATAAAAGCGCTCCCTCGAACTTTTGTCGAGAATCTGAAACGGCTTGATTTTGAAAAGATCAAGAATGCTGTCGGGGACTACTTAACAAATAAGGAAATCGATGCGGTGCTTATCCGGAGAGACCTGCTTCTCCAGGAGATAGACAGGCTCATCGAAAAGTTCGGCGAAGATAAATTCCTTTACTGAATCAGAAAGTGGCGTTGGAATAATTATCTTGCATCTTTTCATATTGAATGCTTCAAATCAATTAAAAATGCCTGGACTAACGGATTGATTTATCCAAGGCGATCCCTTCATTCATAACGATATTTATTGATTTCTGGAACAAATAATCGCCGCCAAAATTTGCAAGAACTTTTGACATCAGATTTCTCCTGTGTAATAATTTTCCGCAGTTGAACGAAAATCTTCCTTCTTAATGGGCAAGAGCTTGTGGTGAAGAAAAAAACAAAAAAATTGAAATTCAAAGAAGGAAGAGACCTGCTCGTTAAAATGAGCAGTGCTGTGGCTCGTGCGATCTTTTCGTTTTTGATCCCCGGCGGGCTCATCATCCTCATCGCCTTCCTTGTGACGAGAGGGCCGATAGTGGAAGCTGTGCCCAGTCTGGCGCGCATCTATCCTTGGGTCATTTTAATTGCCGGAGTCCTGTTTGCATGGCGGTTCAATAGAAGCCAGCTCATTTTTGTTATCCTGGCTCTGGCTGTGGTCGACAGGTCATTGCTCCAGTTTGTGGTGCAAGAAACAGACCTTGCAGGCATGGGAGAGACTGTTTATAATGCAGTCGCCTTTCTCCTTCCTCTAAATCTTATCCTGTTTTCCGTGATGAAAGAACGAGGCATTTTAAGTCTCGATGTCTTGATGCGGTTGAGCTTGATTCCCATGCAGGTGTTCGGAGTCGCTCTGATCAGCCATTACCCCCAATTGGGCTTTGCCGTTTATCTAAAGCACAAATTTTTTAACTGGCCGGTACTCGATAAAATTCCGATGTCCCAGCCAGCTCTTATCGCATTCATTTTTGCCGCTTTTCTCCTTGTGAATCGATACATCCGAGATCGGGGAGTCATAGAGTGCGGCTTTTTCTGGGTGTTGATATCCAGTTTTTTTGCTTTAGTTTCTGGTGATGTCGGGCAGGTTTCCACGATTTTTTTGTCAACAGGCAGCCTTGTCTTGATCATCGCCGTGATCGAGATCTCATACGGGAGAGCCTACCGTGATGAGTTGACTGGGCTCCCGGCTCGTCGAGCCATGAACGAAGCCCTCTATCAGCTGGGAGGCAAATTTACTGGGGCAATGATCGATATCGATCATTTTAAAAAATTCAACGACCGCTACGGACATCATGTTGGAGACCAGGTTTTGCGTATGATTGCCTCAAAGATTGATAATGCTGGCGGGGGAGGGAGAGCCTTTCGTTACGGAGGCGAAGAGTTTGTGATGGTTTTTCCGGGCAAGAATTTGGATGAGACTATTCCTCATTTGGATCAGCTCAGGAAGGATGTTGCTGATTCAGGCTTTTTCCTGCGGGGCTCTGACCGCCGTTCCAAAGAGCCAAGAAGAACGAAAGGAGCCAAGAAGACCCGAGGGAGGACTAGAGTGACTATCAGCATAGGTGTTGCAGAGCGCGATAACCAGAAAACCACCCCTCATCAAGTCATCAAGGCTGCGGATAAGGCTCTCTACCGCGCCAAAAATAAAGGTCGAAACCGAGTCAGTACCTAGAAAAAATAAAGGGAAATAAAGGGGACAGGCCCCTTTTTCTAAAGAAGAGGGACAGTCACTATCCTTACTTAATATAATGACTGAAAGGGACAGTCCCTTAAAAAAGGAGCCTGTCCTTTTTTTATTTTAGCAAAATAAAAAGTTATTGACTTCGATGGGCAGTCCGGATAAATTAATTCTCTGAGTCAGATGTGACTCGGGTTGACTCATGCTCTTTCCAAACTTCCACTATTCAAGAAATCATTCATTTGAGACCGATACGTTATTTCTAATCTGACTCTGATTGGAAAAAGAAGTGGATGATTTTCACTCGCCGCAAGATTATTTTAACCGATTTCATTTTTTCGTCGAATTTTGATTAAGGAGGTTTAGATGAAAAAAACGACAGTGCAATTGACAATTTTGTGTTTATTTCTGTTTAGCCTGGGATTGGGGACATCATTCAGTGGGCAGGGAAGCCACCAACTGTTGACCAAAGAGACCTACATGGAAATGGAGTCAGTCGGAAGCCCGAACATATCGCCTGACGGAAAGCAGATACTTTTCACGCGGGGCTGGGTAGATAAGATCAATGACCGCTCCAGAAGCAACCTCTGGATTGTGGATGTGGAGGGCCGAAGAGTCCGTGAGCTCACCCATGGAGACTGGAGAGACTTTTCTCCTGTCTGGTCACCGGATGGCACAAAGATCGCTTTTCTGTCTGATAGAGACGGGACCACGCAGATTCATGTGATGTGGCTGGATACGCGCGAAGTGGCCCAGCTGACCCATCTTGAACGCTCTCCAGGAAGCCTGACATGGTCTCCTGGAGGGAAGCATCTTGCGTTCACGATTTTTGTCCCGGATACAAAGCCACTTCTATCAGTAAAGCTCCCTAAAAAGCCAAGAGGAGCGAAATGGGCCGCACCGGCTGTGATCGTTGACCGCCTCTCCTGGGCAAGAGATGGCCGCGGGTACCAGCCAAAAGGATATACGCATATCTTTGTGATTGATGCTGAGCTGGGAGGTACGCCCCGTCAGATCACATCGGGTGACTATTCTCACAGCGGTCCCGAATGGTCTGCAGACGGGAAGAAAATATTTTTCAGTGCTATCCGAAAACCCGATGCGGAATACCTGCGCGGCGATTCTGAGGTCTATTCGGTTGACCTCGCTACGCTTGAAATCGAGGCGCTCACAGACAGGAAAGGACCTGACCGCAGCCCCAGTGTTTCGCCCGATGGAAGATGGATTGCTTACACAGGATACAATGATAAAAATTTCACAAGCCATCTATCCAACTTGTATCTCATGGATGCGGCTGGATCAAAAAAGAGAGTTCTTGCCGTTAACCTTCCCAATTCACCGTCAAGCGTGACCTGGGCTATGGACAGCTCCGGGCTTTACTACCTGATGCGAGAAAAGGGAGAATCCAACCTTTACTTTGTCTCGATCAACCGAAAGATTCAAAAAATCACCGAAGGAATCCATTATTTGTCCGGACTTTCGATGGCAGAAAATGGGCAAGTGGCCACCACTCTTTCGACTTTTCACAAACCGGGCTATCTGGTGACATTCAACCTGCAAAATCCGAGGAACATCAGAAAGCTTGTGGATGTCAACGAAGATGTCCTGGCGAATGTGAAGCTTGGAGATGTCGAAGAATTGTGGTTCAAATCCCCAGATGGGCTGGATTTACAGGGTTGGCTCATCAAACCCGCTGAATTCAAACCGGGAGAAAAATATCCGATGATCCTGTATATCCACGGTGGGCCCTGGGCCATGTATACAGTCAGGTTCAGCTGGCCTTGGCAGAATTTCGCTGCAAACGGGTATGCTGTCCTGTACATGAACCCTAGAGGAAGCACGGGGTACGGCCAGGATTTTGTGAACGGGATTCAGTTTTCCTATCCAGGGAAGGATTATGATGACCTGATGGCTGGAGTGGATGCCGCGATTGCCAAGGGATTCATCGACGAAAAAAATCTGTTTGTTTGCGGAGGAAGTGGTGGTGGAGTCCTGACGGCCTGGATCGTGGGTCATACAAACCGCTTCAGGGCTGCCGTGTCGATGCGGCCGGTGATCAACTGGCATTCCTTTGTGGGAACGACCGATGGTTCCGGCTGGTACCGCCAGTTTCAGAAATATCCCTGGGAAGACCCGATGGAATTCGCCGTCCGCTCGCCTCTTCATTATGTGGGGAATGTAACCACTCCGACCATGGTCATGACAGGAGAGGCCGACTTGAGAACTCCCATGGGACAGAGCGAGGAATATTACAGAGCGTTGAAGATGCTGAAGAAGGATACACTGCTGGTGCGGATGCCTGAGGAATACCACGGATGGAGACGCCCCTCACACAGGATTCTCCAGCAGCTTTATCTTATAGCTTGGTTTGAAAAGTATAGAGTGAAGTCCTGATCCGCAAATATATTATTCAACGAATAAGAGGACGCGAATCCAGTCAGGTATTTGACCTGAAGTACAATCCTCAAAAAAGTAAAAATATTTACTGTGCGGCAAGTAACCTGTTTAGTGGGAAAGGCGTTTTGAGATGAAAATGCTAAATCAGCTCAACGTGAGGCTGGCCCGCACGTTCATAAAAGATTTTGATAATACGGATAACCAGAAGGTGCGCATCCTGCACGGCCTTCTGGCTGGCTGGGTCTCTATTTTCGCCATCCTTCTCTTGTTTGTGGTGAAGATGGGGCTCGGGATTATGGCTGATTCAATATCAGTCGTTGCCAATGCGTTTCATCTTCTCTCGCATCTGGCTAACTCGGTCATCCTTGTGGTCAGTTTCCGGTTAACCGCGCGTCCGGCCACTGCGAAAACTCCTTTCGGACATGGAAGGATGGAACATGTTGCGCCTTTGGTTATGGCCATCTTTCTTTTTGTCTCAGGGATTCAGATTGGGGAGAACTCCGTGCACCAGGCTCTCGAACCCCATGAAGTCCACTACTGGAATGCCTTGCCGTGGATTCTTTTCGCCACAATCATTGTTAAACAGTGGCTGACTCGGTTTGTCCGCCTTCTGGGGAAAAGAGTCAATTCCCATGCCATTCTGACAACCGCGGCTCACCACAATATTGAAGCCGTAATTTCTGTAACGGTTATTGCAGGATTGGTGACGGGGCATTATTTGCATCGCCCTGAATTGGATGGCTATATTGGGATACTTGTCTCTATCTGGCTGCTTTATCTTGGCTTCACTCACGGCCGGGAAGCCATCGTTCCGCTCTTAGGTCAGGCGCCAAGCCGGGAGATGCTGCAGAAGATCAGAGAAACAGCCAAGTCAACCGAAGGAGTTGAGGATGTCCATGAGATTATCGTCCACAACTATGGATCACTCAACACGCTCTCTATGCATGTGGAAATACCGGAAAAATATGGGCCCGCAGAGATGCATGAGATCGCTGAGAGCTGTGAATGGAAGCTGCGGAAGAAGTTCGGCGGTGAGGTCATTTGCCATACCGACCCCCTCATGGAAAAGACTTCAGAGGTCATGACGATAGAAGACCAATTTAAAAAAGTTCTGGCAAGCTTTCCTGAAGTTGTAAACTATCATGACTTTCGTGTTGTGGCGGCGTCTCGCGAAAAAATCGTACTCGTGGTGGATATCGATGTCAGAGAGGATGTGCCTGAATCCGAGTTCGAAAAGACTGCGAAGGAATTGGAAGCCAGATGCATGGCAGAAATCCCGAATATCGAGTACTGCAAGTTTTATATAACTCCCAAGTATGCCTATTGAGTTCTGATGAATGCGTCATGAAGAAAAAAGGGGCTGTCTCCTTAAGTCCTTATTATAAGAAAGGCAGCGGCTGTCCCTCTTTTTGTAATTCAGGTGATGTGATTGCAGTCCCATAAGCCTTATGATTCTAGTCTGATCGCACTTAATTTTCCTTTAACATTACAGGAGGAACAATGAGAGGAATGAAAGAGATAAGAAAAGGTTTTTTAATTTTCTTTATGATTTTTATTTATGTGATTTCCATCCAGGCATCGGATATTGGTCCCTCCAATGGTTACCTTGTTATAGTCGGAGGAGCCATGCGTGATCCGGCAATTTTTGCTCGTTTCATCGATCTGGCTGGCGGTCCGGATGCTCCAATCGTCATTATTCCCACAGCGGGCACGGGAGAGAACTACGATCAATACTGGAGGGGATTGAGGAGATACAGAGAGGCTGGAGCGAAAAATCTGACTGTTGTGCATACAAGGGATCGCGCAGTGGCTGATTCCGAGGAATTTATCCGTCCGATTCAGAAAGCCCGCGGCGTCTTTTTTTCTGGGGGCCGTCAGTGGCGCCTGGCTGATTCCTATCTCAACACCCGGACCCACAAAGAACTTCTGGCCTTACTGGACCGAGGAGGTGTAATCGGCGGTTCTTCTGCAGGAGCCACGATTCAAGGGTCATTTTTAGTCCGAGGGGATACAAAAGGGAATATGACCATGATCGGTGATCATTTGGAGGGATTTGGCTTTCTGAAGAATGTGGGAATCGATCAACATCTTTTAAAGCGGAACCGCCAGTTTGACATGATCGAAGTTATTGAAAAATACCCTGAATTACTGGGAATCGGGATTGATGAGGACACAGCCATTGTAGTCCAAGGAGATCGGTTTGAAGTGATCGGCCAGGGATATGTGGCTATTTATGATCAGAAGAAGCTTATCCCGCCCCATGGACAGTTCTACCTTCTGGCTCCGGGTGACCGCTTTGATCTGATAAAAAGGGAAGCTTTCCGGCCTTCGCAGACGATGAGGCCGATCGACCGCGTGAAAAAGGGAAAATGGCCGAAGAAGAAAAAATAACGAATGGATTCAATTGATAAGGTGTCTCAGGTTCAGCAATATATGGAGTTTCAAGAATAGAGAGACGCACACCATTTTATGAGGAGTTTTTTACGATATGAGAAAAGGGGACGGCGACATGTCAAGAAAGTCTAGAAAGAATCCGAGATTCATTGGATTTGTGTTAATCAGCATCTGCTTTGTCTTGAGTTTTTATTCATGCAAGCAACCTGAGCCTCCATCCATTCCAACACCAGTCGAGGTGCTGGCGGGCAAAAAGGTCAAACAT
>JASFPJ010000127.1:0-8580 GCA_050116035.1 Candidatus Aminicenantota bacterium
CATACGCGGCCTTGATTCCCATGAGATTGTCCTCGTAGACTTCAAAGGGCCCGATCACGATTTCCACCACATTATCCTGGAGGTCGATCCACAGACAGTCGCTCTCGTAGTAATTATTTCCCAGCAGGTCTTCGGCTCTCTGGTCGAGATACTTTTTAAGTGATGGGTTGGATGTGATATCCGCGGCTTCCATCAAGTAGCGGGCCGCCGGCTCCAGGTCGTCCATGTACTCTTCGTTGTAGGGAACAGCCACGAGCTCCGTACCCTTCCTCTTGATGACTGTGTAGGGATTTTCGAAATTTTTTTTCACTTCCGGATGGGCAGCGATGTATTCCTGGAATTCTTTCTGTGACAGGTCAGGGGGGTAGAATCCGGCGCCGGGCGGCTTGATCGCGGTTCCGATAAAAGCCTTATTCTTGTCCAGGCGGTCGAACGGACCGAAGTTCATGACAAGAAACCGCAGGTAATTCATGTCGGCCCGGTCGGCCGATAACTCGAGCAAGTTTTTCATGAACAGCCCTTCATGGTAGGCCTGTTTCCAGAAAATGTTATCCATGTGTTTGGCCGCCTCGATGAGTTTCCCAAGAACCTGTTTCTGCTCATCGTTCAGGAGCTTCTGGTCGAAAGTGATTATGGTCGGTGAGTATTTGGCCACACGGTTCCTGATATCCGGGACCTTCCTGAGTTGGCTCGTGATGCCCATTTCTTTTTTGCCTTTGCAGCCGTCGAGAAAAGCAAACGCCAAAATCAATAGTATTGCCGCTGAAAAGGTGAATATGTTCCTTTGGCGAAGATTCATTCTTTCCTCCTTACTTGGAGTTATAAAGTTTAGTGAAAACGCCATAATTTATTACCCCAGGTTAGTAAATCAGCAATCGTACTATGAATTTTATGAAAAAATGCTGAAAAAATCGAGTCAAATTCATTTATTTCGGTCGTTCTATCTATTTTGTTTGTACAGATTCCGGCGGCCGTCTTGCCGGCTCTCGCCAATATTAATTGGCTGCCAACCATTCCCTTTCCCTCTACGTCTATATATTCTAAGACCTGATGGTCGAATACACCTTAAAACCGGAGGGACTCTATGTTTAAAAACTACCTGAAAACCGCTATTCGCAACCTGACCCGTCACAAAGGATATTCGCTGATAAACATTGCAGGCTTCGCCATCGGGATTGCCTGCTGCATACTCATCCTCCTCTGGGTCCAGGACGAACTGAGCTTCGACCGGTTCCATGAAAACCTGGACAACCTCTACCGGGTGGTCGAGGAGCAGCATTACTCCGACGGGACCATTTTCTCGATTGCCCGGACTCCTTATCCCGTGGGTCCGGCACTCGTGGCAGACTATCCGGAAATCATGAAATTCACACGATTTACGCCTTATGGGAGAACCTTGCTCGAGTCCGGAGACAAGAGCTTTTATGAAAGAAGTTTTGCCTTTGCCGATCCTTCCATGCTGGAAATGTTTTCTTTCCCTCTCTTGAAGGGTGACGCCGACACAGCCTTATCAGAGACGAATGCAGTGTTGATATCTGAAGATATGGCAAAAAAGTACTTTGGAGACGAAGACCCGGTCGGCAGAGTAATAACGATGGACAACTCCGTTGATTTTCAGGTGTCCGGTGTATTCGAAAATATCCCCCCTAATTCCCATCTCCAGTTCGATTTCCTGGGTCAGTTCGATACCTTCGTGAGACTCTCCGGTTGGGGAGAGAGTTGGGGAAGCAATAATTTTTACACCTATGTGCAGCTGACTGAAAACACGCATTACCAGAATGTCACACCGAAGATCTACGAGTATATAAAAAGGATTTACCCGGAGTCCGGCACCAAATTTCTTCTCCAGCCGGTCAAAGATATTCATCTTCGCTCGGATTTTGCCATCGACCTCGGTGGCAAAAGCGAGAACAGGATCAAGTATGTCTATATGTTCTCTCTGATCGCTGTCTTTGTCCTGATAATTGCCTGCATGAACTTCATGAATCTGACGACCGCGCGCGCCAGCCGCCGTTCTTTGGAGATAGGGATGAGAAAAGTCGTGGGGGCCAAACGTGCCAATCTTATCCGGCAGTTTTTGGGCGAATCTGTCCTCATTTCCTTCCTCTCCCTCCTTATTGCAGTGGGACTGGTGTTGTTAGTTCTCCCCGCATTCAACAACATTTCGGGAAAAGAGCTGAGTTTGGCCGCCTTCAATATCGGTCTGCTGGCAGCCGGTTTGATCGGAATAGCTCTTGTCACAGGAATTCTGGCGGGCTCGTATCCGGCTTTTCTTCTTTCCGCGATCCGGCCTGTCAGGGTTTTTAAGGGCTCCTTGAGATTGGGATCACAAAATTCCGCCTTCAGGAAAATTCTTGTCACCTGCCAATTTTCTCTCTCGATCGGTCTTATCATCGGCACTTTTGTGGTCTATCGACAGCTCGACTTCATGCAAAAAAAGAATCTGGGCTACAACCAGGAGCACATTGTTTATTTTGCAGAGAGAGGGGCTTTCTGGAAGAGCTACGATGCTTTCAAGATGGAACTTCAGCGAAATCCCAATGTAGTCGGCATCACGGCGGCGTCTTCAATCCCCACCCACACAGTCACATCGACCTCCGGTGTGGATTGGGAAGGGAAGGATCCTGAATTCAATGTGCTGTTTACCCAGTTCAACGTGGATTATGACTATTTCGAAACACTAGAGATAGACATGGCACAAGGAAGATCTTTTTCGAAAGATTTCCCCACGGATGCCGCCGACGCCTTTATACTCAATGAGACCGGTGCCCGGTTGACAGGGATGAAAGACCCGATAGGAAAAAAGTTCACGTTGTGGAACAGATCCGGACCGATCATCGGTGTGGTCAAAGACTATCACTTCAAGTCCCTCCATGCCAAGATCGAGCCGCTGGTTTTGCGGATGTTTCATAAGAGTTGGAACAGGTATGTCATCATGCGCATCAGATCGGAAAAAATCACAGAGACCTTGAAGTCCGTCGAAGATGCTTACAAAAAATTTCATCCTGGATATCCCTTCGAATTTCAGTTCCTGGATGAGGCATTGAATGCCCTGTACTCCAGCGAGAAGCGGACAGGAACTGTTTTCCAATACTTCATGTTTCTGGCCATTTTCATCTCCTGTCTGGGGCTTTTTGGACTGGCCTCGTTCATGGCAGACCTTCGCACAAAAGAGATCGGCATCAGAAAAGTGCTCGGCGCTTCGATATCGGGCATCTTTTTGATGTTGTTGAAGGAATTCGTTAAATGGGTACTTCTGGCCAGTGCGATTTCCTGGCCTCTGGCTTATTATGCGATGGACCGCTGGCTGAAAAATTTTGCCTACCGAACAGATATTGCGCTCTGGATCTTCCTGATTTCCGGAATTCTGGGACTGGCCGCAGCTTTTGCCACCGTGAGCTACCAATCGCTCAAGGCCTCGGTCGCCAATCCGGTCGATTCCCTTCGGTATGAATAATCGATAAGAGAGCGGTATCTAACAGTGTCATTCGTCTCAGAATCATTTTGGACGCCATTAGATCAAAATCTTGATTCCGATGAGAAGAAAGGCCACAGACACAATCCTTATTTACAGCTTGAGAAGAGCGCGACCGAGAAGAGTGCTGACGTAGGACACAATACCGCCTAGGACTGTACCCCATATGAGGTCAACGACAGTGACAACGAGCGGCCAATCCTTGATAGTGGCCAGGTTGGTCAAGTCATAAGTGGCGTAGCTGATGAGACCGAGAAGGGCTCCAAAAAACAGTGCATTGAGCGGTACACCCTCGACAAGAGCCGGACGGATGGCAAAGACCAGCAGGCCGACGATAAACAGAAGGTAGAAGAGCATGGCCGCGATCCAGTTCACCTTGGGACTCATCAGGTACCCGAGATGGCGGCGGTAGAATCCCTTGGCCACCACACCCAGCCAGATCATGTCTATCACAAAAAAAACAGCCAGGGTTATGATGTAAAGAAGAATCATCTGCTTGAATGTCATTATTCCTCCTTGATTGCGCTATTATAGCATGATTCTTCAGACTGTAAAGAACCCAGCGTTTCAGCCTTTCCCTATCCCGGCATAGGACCTGTTGTCCGGAAGGACTGCGCGCCCATTCCTATCCTTCTAGGCAAGCCGGTCTCTCCAAAGAGAGTCTGAGTGGGCTTTCAGACAGATTAAGGATTTCTATCCATAAGTTTTATGAAGAGGGGGGCCAGACCGTCCTGAGAACAATATTTAGAAATTTGAGGTCGAACCAAGCTTTGTAAATAGCGCTCAATTAATTACTATACGCCGTTTTCATTTTTCCTGAGATTAATTGAGGATGTCATGAAATATATACATTTAACAACATTCATTTAGATAATGCAGGATGTTGTTGAGAAGTATCTGGACTGCAGCAATCCGATGTGCGGGTTTGCCCGTATCCGGTGTCCCGACTGTGGAGATGAGCGGCTCCCGATGTTTTCCTGCAAGCCACGAGGATTTTGTCCCTCCTGCCATGCCAAACGCCGGGAGGAATGGGGAGTAATTCTGAGGACCTCTATAGTTGTTTTTTTCCATTCGAGGGCCGAGTCTATCATTATCCAATTGGTTTGGAGGTTTTGGCAAAATTGCGATAATTTTTGAGTCGTTGATATCGTCGTTTTAGGTGTGATAATCTTATTTCACTTGATAAGTGGGTGGAAAATGGGGAAAATCGTGAGGGATTTGGGCCAAGGTAAAAAAGGAAATTCCTATATTTTTCAGTATTATATGAATGTAGGTGTTTTTGAAGTACTTTCGGGTAAAATAAGGCAAGAATGAATAAAACGTTCAGATCAACGGCCAAAGTTGAGCCAATGTCAAAATTATTAAATAGGTACATCCAATACAAAAAAAGCCAGTTCATGGTTGATGATATTATTTGTTCTAAGAAAATATTCAAAACATTAACTTAGGGAGACTTTATAAAATGAATGAATTTCAACCCTTTGAACATGAAGTGATGGCATCACAGAATGAAAAGGAGGTGGATTATAATCTATCTGAGAGTGGTGTTCACCCTCTTCAGCTGAGAGAACTGCTGACTGATAGTCCTGAGTATATTGAAACCTTGCTGGCAACGGAAATAGACTACGCCCACGCCAACGGTAATCCAAAACTCAGAGAAAACATCGCTGCTCTTTACTCCGGTTGCACCCCGGGCAATGTCCTTGTTACCGTTGGCGCTATTGAGGCCAATTACAACTCGATCCATACCTTGCTCCAACCCGGAGATGAAATAGCTATCATGCTGCCCAACTATATGCAAATCTGGGGAATTGCTAAAAACCATGGCCTGAAAATGAACATCTTTCATCTTAGCGAAGATAATGGCTGGCAGGTTAATTTGGATGAACTAAAACAGGCGGTCACACCCAAAACGAAGCTGATAGCCGTCTGCAATCCCAATAATCCCACAGGCCATATTCTTACACATGAAGAGATGAATGCTATCATTAATGCAGCAGAAGGAGTGGGCGCCTGGATCCTGGCCGATGAAGTTTACACGGGTGCTGAGCGAATTAATGATGAAGAGACTCCTTCCTTTTATGGCCGATATGATAAAGTCTTGGCTGTAGGTAGCATGAGCAAAGCTTACGGGTTACCGGGACTTCGCGTTGGCTGGGCTGTCGGGCCCACAGATACCATCGAAAAAATCTGGAGAAGACACGAATACACTACCCTCAGCACTTCAATTTTTTCAAATGAACTGGCAGCATTGGCCCTTTCAGTTAATGTACGCCCTCGCATCATTCAGCGGACCCGCAATTACATACGTAAAGGATTCCCCCTATTGCAACAATGGATTGACCATCAGAAGGATACCTTCCGGCTGGTGCCACCTCAGGCTGCAGCTATCGCCTTCGTGCGCTATCAATTAGACGTAAACTCTACCGAACTGGCCAATAAATTAATCCAAGAAAAGAGTGTGTTGATTGTCCCTGGTGATCATTTCGGTATGGACAAGTTTATTAGAATTAGCTACGGGCTGCCTCAGAATTACCTGACAGAAGGTCTAAAGCGAATTCAACAAATAGTTTCGGAGATTAGGGATAAACATGGCAAAATGTGAAGCGAGGAAACAGGGGATAGATGATAAATAATTTTTACATTGGATAAGGAGAAAATGCCGAATTTTCCTTGGGTACACTTTTTTCAAAACACCAAGTCGCATAGAAAAATGTTCAAATAAAAGCTGCGAGTTGACGGATAGAACTCTGATTTTTATCCTATAAACAGGGACCAGTTTTATGGAGGATGGATCAAATGCCAAAAAATCCGGTTTGTATTAAGGTTCTTCTGTGGATCGGCATGGCCTTATTTCTGCTTTGCTTTATAGGCTCCACCCTTGCTCCGGAACATGTACTTCCTGCCCTGGGTTTATCTGAGCATGACGGGTTCATTATACGTTTATATGGAATTTTCCAGCTGAGCTGGGCTCTTCTGTTCTTTTTTGCGCTGAAGGATGTCGAAAAAAATCTGGCGATCATCAACAGTGCAATCATAACGGGGGCCTTGGTGGTCGTTTTTTACGTGATTTACCAGTTGGCCGTAATCAAGTCAGGCTGGCATCTCTTGATTAATGCAGCTTTTGTGCTTTTTTACACCGTGCTGCTTTTCCTCTGTAAGCCAAAACCCGCATGACTGTAGGATAAAGAAGGGCAGAATTAGCTCCTATTGCTGGGACATTTCCCTCCAAATCCTGTGCGTCAGCAGGTGGATAAAGAGCAAGATAGAAATTAACTACACATTCTCCGATAAAGGATCAGGCTTTTTTCATGATCAATTGACATCCCATTTTTTGCTGTGATAATTGTAACAGGAACTTTAATAGGGATAGGTAAACATAAAAGAAGGCAACTTTTCCCATCAAAATGCAATGCCAAGATTATCATGCCATCCACTAACCATGAGTATTTCTTTGGTCCACCTGACAGACAATGAAGGGAGGTAAAATCATGAAACGCAGTCTTATATTTCTCGTATGTTCTCTTCTTTTTTGCGGCTTTCTCCAACAGAAAGATAGTTTTGTTCAAATGCGCTATGAAGATGTGGATGATTATATGAAAGCAAGAGATCGACTGATTCAGGCTGAGCGGGCTGTGCGATTCGACGCTGGAATCACTCTTTCATCCGAAGAAAAAGAGGCCAACCGAAAGCTGATGTGGCTCAAGCAGAAGGAATTGGAACGAACTCGTGAATATTTTCCTCCGGCACACAATTTTCTGAAATCCAAAACAAGACGATTGATTGACCAATCTCCCATACTAGAAATCATGAAGCGTATGCCCAAAGGGGGAATTCTTCATGTGCACGGTTTCTTAATGGGAGATTTCCGCTGGCTGGTTAAGCAGGCGACCTATCTGCCGAACTGTTACATTTACATGGGAAAAAATGAGAAGTTTGCCAGAGGGAAATTGCAGATTTTTCAGAAACCTCCTGGAGATGGATGGCGCCTCGTCAGTGAACTCCGCCAAGCTGCAGATGACGTGCAGGAATTTGATGAAAGGCTTTTCCAGTCTGTCACATTAGGCGAAGAAGACCTTGATCAACCAGATATCTGGGAAGAATTTTCAAATTGTTTCCGCAGGTTCGTTGGTATGTTTAGTGACGAGACCTGGAATGGCTATCTCCGAAAAACGCTGAGGGGTTTGATAGAAGAGAATGTGCAGTATGTGGAAACCAGGAGCAGTGGAGGTCAGAACATCATAGAGGAGATTCAGCGCGACCATCCGGAATTTAAGGTCAAATATATTTTCTACTCTCTCCGCTCTGCCAGCCGGGAGAGAATCGCTCAGAGCTTGGATCGTGCTCTGGCCCTGCGAGCGGCAGATCCGGATCGTTTTATCGGCTTTGACCTGGTGGAAGAAGAGGACAAGACACACACAAATCTCTACTTTATCAATGAACTCCTTGAAGCCCGCCACAAGGCCGAGGATCGCAGGATAACGCTTCCTTTATATCTTCATTCCGGGGAGAGCAACTGGGCGGAAAACGAAAATGTGCTCGACGCTATTCTGCTCGGTTCCAAACGAATCGGCCACGGCATCGCTCTCTTCAAGCATCCTCTCCTCATGCAAATCGTGAAAGAGCGGGAAATCGCCATCGAGGTCTGTCCGATCAGCAACCAGGTTCTCGGTTATGTCGCAGACCTTCGCAATCACCCGGCTGCGCTCTATATTAACAGTGGCTTGCCAGTGGTTATTTGTCCGGATGATCCAGCCATCTGGAAGAGCACGTTTTCTCATGATTTCTATGCGGCTTTTATGGCCTGGGGATTGGACTTGAAATGTCTTAAACAGCTAGCGATGAACTCACTCATCTACTCTGCGATGGATCCTGAGGAAAAGGAAAGAGCTCTGGAGTTTTGGCGCAAAAAATGGGAGGCGTTCATCACTTGGTTGAATGAGTACAAGGTTTAATAAATCGCTGCAGGGAGAAACAGTTCTGTCAGCTACTATTATTCGAGAAGCTCGGCAAGTTTCGGCATTTCTGATTTAATCTGGCTCAGAAACAGGTCAAATTCTTCAATACCGACTAGAAAGATATGTTCTTGTTCTGCTTCAATACAA
>JASFPJ010000128.1:0-8578 GCA_050116035.1 Candidatus Aminicenantota bacterium
AAAGGAGATCCCGAAGGCAGCCGCAGTTCATTCAGAAGGACAGGAATACGTGCTCCATTTCTGCAATGTCGAATGCATGGATTACTGGAAAAAAGAAGAGGAAAAGAAGAAGGAGAAGAAATAAGGCCGAACAGTTGATGTTTTCCAGATAAAGAATGCGTCATTTGATTCAAAGAGATTTTAATTAAAATATATCTCTTCTATTTATCTTAAGTGATATCTGTCTAGAATCCTTCGAGTTATTTATCCCGGAAGAGGGGGAACTTATGTGACATTCTATACGTATAACCTATTGATATGATAAGGACAGGAGGAGTTCATGTTTAAAAAAATATTCATCCCAGTACTCATCGTAGTGATTATTGCGGCTGTCATCATCTTGAAGGCAAATAATTCCTCGAACGGAAAAGACAACGGGATCAAGATGATCAAGGTCCAAAGGGGCGATATTGTGGAAAACGCCCTGGCCATCGGCCGGATCGAGCCAAAGAAGGAAATTGCAGTCAAGTCGAAAATATCAGGAATTGTCAAAACTGTCTTTGTGGATGTCGGCAATGAAGTGAAGATTGGAGAGCCGCTATTAGAGATTAAGCCGGATCCGACACCGCTTGAGTTTGCAGAAGCCAAAAGAAATGTGGAAATGGCAAGAGTGAACCTTGAGAAGGCCGAGAACGAATACAACCGGATGGAGAAATTGCTCAATGATAATCTAGTTTCCGAGCAAGAATTTGATGCGGCGGAAAATGAGTTCAAGCAGCTCCAACTGAGAGTGAAAATTGCCCTGGAAAGGTTGGCTTTGATCGAGGAAGGCAAGACGAAGATTGCTGACCTCCAAGTGGATACTGTCATAAAATCCCAGGTTGAAGGAACAATCCTAGAAAGACGGGTCAACGAAGGTGATCCTGTTGTCCCCTTGACTTCTTACCAAGCTGGCACAGAGCTTCTTCTCCTGGCAGATATGAACAGCCTGATATTTAAAGGGACAGTCGATGAGATCGATGTGGGAAAGCTTGAAGAAGGAATGACAGCTGAACTGAAGATCGGTGCGATTCCAGACGAGAAGATTTTAGGAACACTGACGAAGATTTCACCCAAGGCAAAACAGCAAGAGAATGCCACACTCTTTGATGTGGAAATCGAAATCACTCAAAGAGGGAAGAAGATGATCAGAGCTGGATATTCTGCCAATGCAGAGTTGGTCATCAACAAAGCCGAGAATACTCTTTTCATTCCTGAAAGGCTGGTGGAGTTTAACGAAGAAAAAACCTACGTTGAAATCATGGATGAAAACGGAAAAGTCATAAAAAGAGAAGTGGAGATCGGGCTCAGCGATGGGATCAACGTGGAGATCAAAGATGGACTGTCAGAGGGAGAGGAAGTCGTCGAGAGACCACCAAAGGAGATTGAATAACTCTCACTCATCGTGAGGGAGCTGGATTCAATGTCTGACAGACTGAACAAACAGACTCGATTGAGTTCATTGAGAGGAACCCAATGAAGTCTTTCATGTTTCTCTCTCAGTTCATCAGGGATATGCGTTCTCAGAAGATGAGGACTTTCCTGACGATTTTTGGAATCACCTGGGGAACCATATCTGTCGTCCTGCTGTTGGCATTCGGTGTAGGCATGGAAAAGCAGATGGACAAGAGCATGCATGGACTGGGAGAAGGGATCATGATTGTCTGGCCAGGTCGAACGAGCGTCGCTTACGAAGGTTTGAGTAAAGGCCGGCCGCTTCGGTTTAGAGAGGAAGACGCTTTTCTCGTCCAGCAGGAGATTCCCCAGATCAAATATTCCTGTCCTGAGTATACTGGATGGGGAGTCAAGCTGAAATACGAGAAGAATGCTTATTCTTGCGTGATGAAGGGCATCTATCCATTCTATTCGGATATAAGGAACGTCATCCCTCAGAGAGGAGGGCGGTTTATTAACAATATGGATATCGCTCAGAAAAGAAGAGTCATTTTTATCGGATTCAGCGTTAAAGAAGAGCTGTTTAAGGATGAGGAAGCTGTGGGAAAGTATGTGCATGTCAACGGCGTTCCATTTCAGGTCATCGGCGTCCTGATCGAGAAGACCCAGAATTCATCCTACAACACGCGTGATGAGTACGCCGCATTCATTCCCGCCACGACTTTTGCTCCTTTCTTCGGGCATAAAAACATCAGCAATTTTGTTGTCCAGGCCTTTGACCCATTCAAGAATGAGCTGATCCAGGAGCGTCTCCTTCAGGTTCTTGGTAAAAAATACAGGTTTCATCCTGAGGACACAGAAGCTCTGGCCATCTGGGATACGATGGAAGGAGAAAAAATCACCAGTTCGATCATGATCGGATTCAATATTTTCCTGGGGATTGTCGGGGCTTTTACGCTGATCGTGGGAAGCATCGGCGTATCGAACATCATGAACGTCGTTGTCGAGGAAAGAACCAAAGAAATCGGGCTCAAAATGGCCTTGGGTGCGAAGAAAAGATTCGTCCTTGTGCAGTTTTTGTTCGAAACCTTGTTGATAACACTTGTCGGCGGAGCCTTGGGAATAGCTTTTTCCTACACGCTTATTTCTTTATTCCCGACAACCAGCATTGAGGAATTCATCGGAAGGCCAACTTTTTCCTTCGCTGTCGGTCTTGTCACGGTGATTCTCTTAGGTATCATTGGATTAATCTCCGGATGGGGGCCGGCTCGCCGGGCTTCAAACTTGCACCCAGTGGAAGCGCTCAGGTCATAGGAGTTAGGGATGAAGTTAATCTATCTCTTTCGGCTGTTCTACAGAGAATTAAAGGGTCAGAAGAAAAAAATCACTCTGACGATCCTGGCGTTGGCCTGGGGGACTTTTTCCATAGTCATCCTCCTGGCTTTTGGCGAAGGGCTGAACAGGCAGATGATCAAAGCCATGCACGGCCTGGGAGACGGAATTTGCATCGTTTACTCAGGACAGACATCGAAGCCCTATAGAGGATTAGGGAAGGGGCGCGTCATTAGACTTCAACTGGATGATGTGGAATTGCTCCGTAACAGGATCCCTGGAATCGAGCTCATCAGCCCGGAGAATGACCGTTCCAGGAACAATATGACTTATGGTCGAAAAAGCCTTTCAGAGAGAGTCATCGGAGTCTATCCTGATTTTGAGGAGTTGAGAGGCTATAATCCGGATAGAAACAGCCGCTTCATCAACAACCTGGATATCTTGAACAAGAAAAGAGTTATCTTTTTAGGCACAGAGCTGAAGAAGAGACTGTTTGGAGAAGAAGAGGCTGTCGGCAAAACAGTTTTAATTAACCGGATTCCTTTCTTAGTTATTGGAGTCATGGTGGATAAGATGCAGAACAGCATGTATAACGGTGCTGATGTGGATAAAGCGGCTATTCCTTACTCGGCCTTTAAAACGATTTACGGGGATAAATACCTGCACCGCTTGATCTATCGGCCTGAGGATATTTCCCAGGCTGAAACGGTCAAGAATGAGGTTTTTGGAGTATTGTCCCAGAAGTATAAATTCGACCCCACAGATAAACAAGCTCTTGAAATCTGGGATATGGTTGAAGAAGAAAAACTGATGAAAAATATTTTTCTCGGATTAGAAATTTTCATGGGAATCATCGGCGGCTTGACTTTGATTGTTGCGGGTGTGGGTGTGGCCAATATCATGTATGTTTCTGCGAAGAAGAGGACCAAAGAGATCGGGATTAAGATGGCCCTCGGTGCAAAAAGAAGGCATGTTCTTCTTCAATTTATTTCCGAAGCGTTGATGATTTCCTTTATCGGGGGAGGAGCTGGAGTTTTATTTTCTTCTATCATAGTGGAAGCCACTCAAGCCCTTCCTTTTGAAGGGGATGTGGCGGATATCCTGGCTCATCCGGTCATTTCTTTCAAGATTATGCTTTTGACTGCCTTCATACTGAGCATCATCGGGTTCCTGGCTGGCATATTTCCGGCCCGGAAAGCCGCATCAGCTAAGCCGGTGGAGGCTTTGAGGTACGAATAAAAGGAGTTTGACGATGATAAAGATGGATAAAATCAAGAAGATATACGGAACAGGACATGCCCAGGTTGCTGCTCTCAAAAATATTGACCTCGCCATCAAGGAGAATGAGTTCGTCGGGCTAGTTGGTCCATCTGGCTCTGGAAAGTCCACGTTGATGAATATCATGGGATGTCTGGATGTGCCGAGTTCAGGAGAATATTATTTTGAAGGAGAGCCGGTGGCGGCTTTTAACCATAATAAACTGGCCGAGATCAGGAATAAAAAGATCGGGTTTGTTTTCCAGAATTTCAACCTTCTTCCTTATGCCACAGCTTTTGAGAATGTGGAGATTCCGATGATATTCATGGGAATGAAGGCCAGGTCGCGGAAATCGAGAGCGATGGAGCTTCTGGATAAGGTGGGCCTGAAAGGGAGAGCCCATCACAAGCCCAGTGAACTATCCGGAGGAGAGATGCAGCGGGTCGCCATAGCCAGGTCTTTGGCCAACAATCCCAGGCTGATCCTGGCTGACGAGCCGACGGGAAATCTGGATACCAAATCCGGGGATGAAATCCTGGCCATATTCGAAGACCTCTGGAAGCAAGGACATACCCTTGTGGTCATCACCCACAATCCTTATATTTCCGAACGAGCGCAGAGAGTGATTCATCTCATAGACGGGACGATCGAGAATAACGGCGCCTGATCTTGATTTAGCCAATTCATTCCATTCACCCCTAATCTCTGATTCTTCCCTCATTCATCATGCCCTTTTGGATTGTCAGAACAACCAAAAGGCTTATAATATTACTGCATCCGGATTTCTAATAACTTCGTGAGAATTTTCAATCGGTTAATGAGTTATATATGATAGATGCGACGTATGATTCATTTTTGCCCGAATAGAAAAAGAAGGGAGGCCCATCATGGGAAAAATATATTCAAACAGTCGAATCGAAAGTTTTGAAAAATGCAAACTCCAGTATAAATACAGATACATCGACAGGGTTCCTCTCAAGGTCGAGACTATCGAGGCTTTTTTGGGCACTAAAGTCCATGAATCCCTGAAAGAACTGTATGACTTTGTCAAAAACAGGAGTGTCAAGCCCAAGGAGTGGCTTCTCTCAAAATATGAAGAATTATGGAAAAAAGATTTTAGTGATGCCATCAAGATTGTCAAAGATGAGCTTTCTGCAGAAGAATATTTTCAGAAAGGAAAGAAAAGCTTGATCGATTATTACGATGAATACCAGCCCTTTGACAGGACGAAAATTGTGAAGACTGAAGAATCCATTTATTTCAACCTCGAGAGAGGCGATGAGGAGTACAGGTTCGTGGGTATACTCGACCGCCTTGACTGGAATGATAAGGAAAAGATATTCGAAATTCATGACTACAAAACTTCGGCCTCGCTGATGACCCAGGAACAGGCTGATCATGATTTTCAGCTGCCGCTTTATCAGCTTGCACTGATAAGTCGATGGACAGAGGCCAAGAAGGCGAAACTGATTTGGCATTTTCTTTTATTCAACAAGCAGATCGAGTCCTCTAGAACAAAAAAACAGCTCATGGAAATTCAAGAGGCTGTCATGGATAAAATTAAAGCGATTGAATCCTGTGAGGAATTCCCTCCGTTTAAAAGTGCACTCTGCGATTGGTGTGACTTCCAGGAAATCTGTCCGTTGTGGGCGCATGCCAAAAAAGTTGAGAAGATGGAGGAAAACAAGTACAAGAAAGATCCGGGCGTGAAACTGGTCGCTGCTTATTCAAAACTCGAGGAAGATAAAAAGAAGCTGAAGGACAAAATATCTGAAATCGAGCAGGAACAGGAGAAGATTGCAGAGGCGGCTGTAGAGTTCGCTGAAAGAGAGGGCATCCAGGTCATTGATGGGCCAGACAAGCAATTGGTCGTCACAGTTAAAGAAGAGCTTGGCGCGCCAACCCGAAGGGACAATCAGGAAAAGTGGAAGGGATTACGGGAGTATTTGATAGAAAATGATAAATATACAGACGTTTCAACCGTGAACAACAGTATGCTCTCCAGAATGCTGAAAACCTGGTCGGGTGAAGTGGTGGACAGGATAAAGGATTTTCTCATCAAGAAAGTGATTCGGAAGGTTGTTCTAAAAAACAAACCATAAAGGTCGCTTCTTCTATTTTTGTGTGTTTTATTACTTAAATTTAGAAAAGAACGAGCATAAAAATCTCTGGCCTAGATCTGGCTCTTGATCCACGCTGCGATGTCATCTATCACATACTTGGCCACATGACCTGCTTGTGAATATTCGGCTGGGGTGCTTTGTCCTTCCCCCTCCATGAAGAGGTGATTGAGCTTGGGGTAGAGTTTGAATTCGACATTCGTGCGAGAGGAGAGGGCTTTTTTCCATCCATCAAAATCATCCTCAGTGACCTGGTAATCCCGTCCTCCTTGGAGTATAAGCATCGGTTGCTTGAGCTTTTGGGCCGTTTGAGGCGGATTGTAGCGGTGGAGATCCCGCCAGTATTCCGGTGGAGCGCCAAGCAGGTTCTCTCGACCTGAGTAAGAATCGGATTCTTTCAGTTTTTTTACCCTCTCCACTGCTTTTTCAATCTTACTCAGCCTGGTTTTTTCGTTTTCAGTGATCTTCCCGTCAATCGATATGATGTAATTTACCTGTTCAAGAATTACCTCTTCAGTTGGTCTGGTGGTCCCTGCCATGATGATAAAACCTGCGATTTCTGTATCAATCATTCCGATCCTCGGAGTGATCATCCCCCCCAGGCTATGACCGAGGACGAATATTTTTTTCTCATCAATTCCTTTAACTCCACGGAGCAGGTTGACAGCAGCCAGAGCATCATCGATTGTTTCCTCTTGAACTGTGAATTTCCCTTCGAAATCTTTAAGCCTCTTGCTGTGGACTCTTGTCCTTTTCTCGTAACGAAGAACAGCAATGTCTTGGGAGGCCAGCCCCCAGGCCAAATCCCGGAACGGCTTGTTAGGACCAATGCTCTCATCCCGGTCATTCGGCCCTGAGCCGTGAACAAGAACAACTGCAGTGAACGGACCTTTTCCTTCAGGAAGTGCAAGGGTGCCCGGAAGGGCCCATTCTTCGCGTCCAACCACGATTTCTTTTTCTTTGAACGCATCCAATTGGACATAATCAGGAGGGGTGTATTCTTTCTGGGCTGGAGCAAACCAGAGGCCGGTGATCTGTTTTTCTCTGTTGAAGACGACTTTGACATCAATATCTCCTTTTTCGAACTGACAGATGACATAGACGACATCAAACTTTGGCAGTGTTTCTGTTCGTGTTCCTTTTTGCTTTTTGAATGGACCGGCCTGTTTGATCACTCTCTGCCACACCTCTTTGAGTTTCTCTTTGGGCATGGCCTTGGACATAACGCTGTCAAAATTTTCCACTGCCTTGGCAAATTCTCCCTTGGCCATCAGATCGACAAATTCTTTGGCATGAGCGACAAGCTCCTCAGGGAATGAATCTCCCAGAATTTGTGTGGGAAAAAGCAATGATCCAAACAATAAAACAGTCAAAGGGATGCGATTGTATTTTTTTATTTCCATTATCTTTTCCTCAGTGATTTAATGGAGTGGGTTTCCATATTTCATGTGTCTATTTTTAGATAAAACAATTCGACATTTCAAGTCATTTATGGAGAATCCGAATATCCTTTATCGATTTATCATCTCAGCCAACAGAATCGTTTTTCCCCTGAAATAGAGTGCTCTAATCGCTTTTTTGATTGACATTTTTTTGTAAAATTTCTATAGTAGGAAAACAAAGAGGTGGAAGCCGGTGGAAATCAATCTTAATTCGCGTATGGGATTAGTTCGGAATTCCTCTGGTATGGTTTCATCTTTCATGAAAGATTCTTTCGATAACCAAAATATAAATGCATAGCATTTTTTGTCACAAATCTTAGAGAGTTTGGAAAAGGAGGAACAAATGAAAACTTCTGTATTACCAAACAAAGCTTTATTGCTGTATTTCCTGATGGGAATAATCATCTTGGCTTCCCCCATGCATCTGCCGGGTCAGGCTTCTGGTAAAGAGGTATACGATTTAATAAAGGTTGCGGGATCTGCGACATGGGTAAATAAACCTCTTCCGCTGGGAAGAGTTCCGACAGCCGAAAAGGTGCACTTTAATAACCGTACTAATGACAGAAAGGGTTTTGTTTGCCATGTGAATAATGTTGTACTCGAGGACGGAAATAAATACTCAAGAAGTATTCTACAAACGCATCCTGAATGGAAAAGAGGAGGATTGATCATCGGGTATTTTTATAATATCAATATCCCTGCCAACGCTAAGTTTGTCGCTAAAGTCGGATTCCTTAAGGGAGCAACGAATTCTGATGGCGCCACGTTTGAAGTTTCTGTCTACAATATTGAAGCCAAAGGAGGGCGCCGTCTTATTCAATATCATGCAAAATATGATGGCAAAATGAATGAGATATCTGCGGATTTGAAACCTTATGCGAATCAAAAGCTGAGAATAGAACTGAGAGTGCATGCAGGCAATTCCTCAGCTCAGGATTGGGCTGTGTGGGAGAAGGCGAGCATAGTGACCACTCCAGTTCTCGCGACAGCTAAGATAAGTACACCTATAAAAAC
>JASFPJ010000129.1:0-8540 GCA_050116035.1 Candidatus Aminicenantota bacterium
AAATTCATGAAAATGAAGCCCCTGGTTGTCCGGCCAGTCGGAGCTGCTCCTCCTAAACACGAAGTAACGGACCTCGGCCCTGTTGAAGTGGAAGAACCCATCGCCCTCTCAACACACATTTACAGGGATAACAAGAACAGAAGTATTTTCTACTTTCTGCCGAAAGAAATCAATCTGATCAAAGGAAGAGACCTGGGAAGCTACAGGATCAATGCTGTCTGGACTCAAGACAAGAAGATAAAAGCCACTTTCTTCCTGAGCGCAGATATTGACCCGTCTGATGTCAGGATTCTTGAAGAAGCGGTGAAAAAGAAATATGGAAGACGGTCTGTCCTGAGGCCTTTACCGTATAATGAGGCGAACATCATTGACATGGAAGGATGGGGAGACTGGCAGATCGAAGACATTCGGTTTCCTTCTTTCGGTTCTTTGGATGGAGAGATGCCCATTAACATCACCATGACACCAGAAAGCATGGCTGAATTAAAGCCTTTGATGGAAAAAGAAGGACTGACAGCCGGCATGCATATCAAATCGGCAGCCGTGGAAAAAGAAATCCCCATTAAAGTTGGACTACGGTATTTTGTCGGCAGCTTCCATTCTCCTCTCGAAGAAGTGAATTTCACGTTTGACAACAAAAAATCAACGTTCACCATCCATAACGTGAAGAATTTCTCTGATTTTCCTCTGAAGGTCGAAAACATTAATCTTCGTTTCAACTTCGCCAACAGAAAAGAAGTTTACAGAGCCTTAAAATGCGACCCCGAAGTGATTATCCCTCCTGGAGAAGAAGGTGCTATTACGGTCCAACTGGCGCCGCAGTCATTGCTCAAGGCTGAGTTGAGAAATGTCCTGGGTGAAGCGGTGAAAAAGCCGAAAAAAAAGTCTCTCCTTGACCAGGCCCTGGGTGTCTTGAAAGAAGAAGTTGAAGAAAAGGTTAAAAAAGAAGCCAAAGAGAGAGTGGGGATCGATGTGCCTGAATCCGAGACCTATATCGACCCTGAAGTCAATCAATTTTTCAAAGATCACTTGAAGAGTTACTGGCTCGAAATATCTCCTGATTTTGATAATCAGGAAAGCCTGGACAACATCTGGGGGAAGATCGAGGCCGTGTCTTACATCGAACGGATGCGAAAAATCAACATAGAGGTGCTCGAGAATATCTTTGATCCTTCCCAGTATGAGACTTCACTACAGATTGAAAAAGTTCATATAGAAATCAAATCTCCTTATTTGAGTCCTCAGCCGAAAGAAGGCTTGATCGATTCAGTCGATCTGACAAAGGAGAATCCTCTTGCCACAGTACTCGTCTATCTCCCCTTATCGGATCAGGAACCTCTTGAGTTCAGCTATAAAATCAAAGCGATAACAAATACTGGCGAATCCGCAGAATCTGTTGATTGGGAGTTTGTATCTGACTCATTAGACCTCACGATTGGGGTTTTTCATATAGCGAATTTGTTCAAGTAGGACGGAAAGACAACGGCTGTAGATTGCCGAAAAACATAGATAGAGATATTTATAACTTATTTTTAACTATTGTTTTGTAAGGAGGAAAAGATGCGGTTCCTCAATAGGTTTCTATTTATTTGCTTCAGTCTGTTCCTTGTTGCTCATTTATCCAATGGAGAAATTTTACTTGATGCTGAACCCATTCAGGTGGGAAATGTCATTCTTTTTAAAGACCACGCCGACGAGCACGGATATCATTACATGCCTTTGTCTCCCCGAATAGCTACCTGGCCGGATGGAACTCCCAAGTTCAGCTTTCTCCAGTATGTCAAGACAGGAAAGGAAGTCACAGGTGGAATTCTTTCTTTCTTGGTGACTTATGGCCTGACAGATAGGGAGTTAAGAGACGCAGAGGGAGAACTGAAAAGACATGACGAAGATGGGAAAATAATCGGACCCGTCCCTTTTATTCAAGGAGAGTTTCATATAATTTCTTCGACGGCGGGAGAAGGAGGTATCTTTACTCGGAAAATTGCCGGAACGGGGAAAGCCCCTCTCTTGGCTGGAGCTGAAGCCGCGGTGTCCATCGCCCTGAATGAAGAGGGCTCGACATTTCTTATGGAATCTTTCAAGAGACCGACTTCTGATGTCTCGGTTCAATTCATCATGACTTATCAAGGTCTAACCCCTGCGTACGAAGCCAAGCTTAAAGTGAATTGGGATAAAGTCTATGAGCATAAAGAATTTCATGCCAAGGGGGGAACTTTTTTTGCCAGTTATCGAATATCGAAGATTTATGATGATTTGAAAGAGACTGGGGCTATTGAACTCGAAGTTATCGGTGAAGACACGAGCATGGATGCCTTGTTGAACACTGCTTACAGTACTCTTGCAAAGATGATGTTCGAGGCGAAACCCGTGCAGCTTTCAGACATGGGTAAAGCCAGTGGAGGAGCTGGTGGCGGCAAGCTCAGTAGTATTTTCAGCATAGCGAATGTGGGATCCTACATGAAAAAAGTGACGATGACCGGGGAGTACACAGTGGATTTGAGAAGAAGAAAAAGAGACCAGCGGGAAATCCCCATGACAGGAAACATAGGCAATTTTTATGAGAAATACGGTAAAAATAAGGATATTTTTGGCGTTGTGGACCTGGATGATCCCACATTTCAAGAAAGGACGATTCATGTCATCCTGGATGGTGAGGACCTTGAAACTTTTAAAGAATTCATTAACTTTGCGGGAATAACATTTAAAAAAGACTATGAAGATGAGGACGTGGAGCCAGTTTCTAATGATATCGTCTTCGACAGGACAAAATTCAGTGAAAGCGGCAACAGGCTTTCGTTCACCTACCGGAGAAAAGGGGATAGTGCCGAAAGATGGCTCGAGTATGAATATAAGCCGATATGGAGTTATATCGGAGGAATCGAAGCGGATTCCGAGTGGATAAAAACGTCTCAACCCGTGATCACTTTAACTCCTCCGCATCGATATCGTTTTATTGAAGTCTTGGCCGAAGAAGAGAATATGACAGAGAACGGTATCATTCGTGTGGCCGTCCAGTTCAAGCACAAAAATTTCGGAAAAGAAATAAAAAAAGAAGTCGTATTGCGGAAAGGAGACCCGTTAAACATAGACTATTTCTATTTCCATGAGCCCAATAATCTCGAGTATGAATACAATATCATGTGGCTTCTTAAAAATGGCAAAAGAATATCTTCAGGTTGGAAAAAAGCCACTGATCCCTTTGTTTATGCCTACTACGAGGAGGAATGACAAAAAAAAGGACATTATCAGCCGCCTGTGTCTGTTTCTTTGTGCTGGCAGGGACACAGGTACACACCCAAGCCGATCCCCTTTTGAGTCAAGGCAAAATTATCGGGGACCAGATATTGGTTTTTCCCGATCACAGCCTCCCAAACACTTACTATTATGTTCCCACGAAGTTAAACCTGTCTCAATCATATGACAAGCCTCAATTCTTCTTCTACAAATATGTCTATATTAAATCGGATGCATCAGGAGAGACGGAAAGAATGGCTGGAGGCGTACTCGCGCTCTCTGTAGAATTCAGCGATGAAAGCTCAAAGCTTAAAGAAATAATGGGACAGAATCTTGAATTCAAGCCTATTCCCGTTGAAGAGCTCAGGTGCGTATTGAATTACAGCGTTTTTGATGGAGAGGAAAAAAAAGAAGAAGAGCTCTCTCAACGGAAGACGCCCTGGACCAAAAAGAATTTTACGATACCTTTAAGCCGGAAGACAGCTCCCTATCTGTGGGAGATCTTCGAAGATGAAAAGTCTTTGGGCTTAAGCTTTGACTGCGAATTCACATACAGCGGGTTTGAGTTGAAAGAAGGGAAATATGAAGAGGCGCAGAGAACCGACCGGATGGCTTTCCCTGTTGGTGTGTCCATGAAGGAATATCCTGATTTGTTTACGGTCATTAATTTAGCCAATAAGGTCTCATTCAATTACAGGCATATGGCCGTGCTGTGTTTCGATTTTGTGAACGAAGTAAATCCGGATGTTTTGAGGAAAACAGTCGAAGTGGAAATCGAAACAGCAAGAGGTCAAAGAGATTTTCGAAGAATCTACTTCTCTAATGATTCTGACACTCAACAGGAATTGGAATTCGACATCCCTGAGAAAAAAGGAGGCACCTACCGGTACCGAATCGCTCAGATTTTTAAGGATGGGAGGACACAAAGAAGCGAATGGCAGGAAGGTGACGATTATTATCTTGATGTCTCCGAGTATGAAATTTTGGTAAAAAAACAGTAAATAAATGTTGATTAAAGGAGAGGAAAAATGAAAACCAAAAAAATAGCAGTTTTAATGACTCTCTTCTTTGCGTCTCTGGTTTTTGTAAAGGCAGAGGTTTCTCTCGATGAAGTCATTCAATCTGGAAGATTCCTGTTTTACAGAGACCATGCGGATCCGCATAAATATTATTATGTGCCTGATGAACCCAGACTATCGACACGGAGCGACGGAACCCCTGAATTCACCTTCATCAAATACACAAAAACAGGTGGGGATATGAAGGGAGGAGTCGTTCATTTTCTGGTCACCTGGGGGCTGACGGAAACCGAAATCGAGAATGCGGAATCGGCTCTGCAATTGTATGATTCCGAAGGAGAGATTGTCGGGCCAGTGCCCTTCAAAGAGGGCACATTCAAGATTATTTCAGCCACGGCTGGAGCCGAGGGGATTTTCGAGGCAAAAGTCTGTGGAGAGGGACAGGCCCCGATCATGCCCGGGCAAAAAGGGGCGGTTTCCATTGCGCTGAATCAGGAAGGCGCTTCATTGCTCTGGGAGTCTTTCAAGAATCCAACAACAGATGTTTCTGTCATGTTTTTACTTAAATACAATGGAATCACCCCGGCTTATGAAGCCAAACTCAAAGTGGATTGGGACAAAGTGTACACTCATCATGATGTTGGGTTGAAGGGAGGAGGTGTTGTCAAAGGCGTCAAGTTAGAGGCTGAGATAAAGGCAATTTTTGATGAATTAAGGCAGCAAGGAGCTATCCAGCTGGATGTGACCGGAGAATCAAAGGAAATGGAAAAGCTTCTCGAAATGACGTACGGCCATATCATCAAGCTGATGTGCAATAAAGATCTTAAAACTGAAACTGAAGTCAAAAAATCGAAATCAACCGCAACAACATCGAAGAGACCAACAAGAAGAACAGTGAGACGACCGACAACGTCATCTTCAAGAACGAGCTCATCTCAGAGACGGACTCCCCGAAGGACAACGAAAAGAACTCCAGTGAGCACACCGAAAGTGTCGAAGGATAAACCAAAGAATCCAATTCCTTATAACGTTGAGCTCACTTACACCTTCAAACAAGTCAAGATGTCCGGTCATTATGAAGTGGATTTCAGACATCGTATAAGAGAAGAGCGAGTCATGGTTATCAGCGGGAATGTCCGTGGAATATACGATGATTTTGGTGAGGATGAGAGATTCTTCAGCACGGTTTCTCTGGATGACCCAACCTTCCAGGAGAGAACGATCGAGGTCATACTCGATGGCCAAAATTTTGAAGATTTCAAGGATTATGTCAACAACGTTTCTGTTTTGTTCCGGAAACAGAGATGGGGAAAACCGGCAACGACCGGTGAAGTTAAATTCTTCGATGAACAGTTTGCGGAAAAGGGAAACCGGCTTTCCTTCATCTATGGAAGAGAAGGGGAGGGCTCAACTGAATGGCTTAATTATGAATACAGGCCTAAATGGAGTTTTCATGGAGGAATAGAGTGGGAAGGCGCCTGGGTAAACACTTCAGATTCTGTGGTGACCCTTTCTCCCGTTATCCAGTACAGAGCAATCCAGATTTCACTGGATAAGGAAAATATTGCTGAAAACGACATAAAAGCCGTGGCTTTCCAGATTAAGCATCAAGTTTTCGGGAAAGAAGTGATTAAAGAGATCATCGTTGATAATGAAAGAGGCGATCCGTTGCAGACAGAATACAGATATCTCCATGAAGAAGGGAATCTAGAATACGCGTACAAGGTCATCTGGCTGATTAAGGATGGGAGGGAAATCCATTCTGATTGGATGAAAAAAGAGACTCCGATTATATACGCTTTTTACCAAGAAGAAAATTAATAACGCTTTGGAGGAGAAAAAATGAAAATGAAAAAAATCGTTATTCCATTATTATGCATGGTTTTGTTGATTCCGGCACTTCTTAAGGGAGAAGTATTACTGGATCAAGATCAGCTTCAAATAGGAGATGTCCTTCTCCTGAGAGACAGTGCGTCACAAAACGTTTATTACTATCTTCCGACTGAACCCCGTATAGCGACCTGGCCGGATGGCACCCCAAAGCTGACTTTCCTCAAGTACACCAAAGCGGGAGAAGCAGAGCTTAAAGGAGGTATCCTACACTTTTTTGTTACCTACAGCCTCACTCCTGAGAAGCTCAAAAGGATTAGGGATGAACTTAGAAAGAGAAATGAAAAAGCCCGAATAAAAGGCCCGGTTATTTTCAAGAAGGGCACGTTTGCTGTGATTTCTGCGGCAGTGGGAGAAGGCGGAGCTTTCACCAGGAAAATCATCGGAGAGGGCAAAGCGCCATTAGTCTCTGGGGCTGAGGTGTCTGTGTCAATCGCCGTCACTCCTGAGGGGGCGGCATTTCTGGATGAGGCCCTCAAGCATCCCACCTATCCTGTCAGCATTCGTTTCGACATGACATACGAAGGATTGACTCCTAAATTCAATGCCAAAGCAAAAATACACTGGACAAAAGTGCGGGACTATTTTGAGAAATACAAGAAATGGAGAATTTATAAAAAAAAGAGAAAATGGATTTGGGAGTACTGGGCGCAAGTTGGAACAGGCGAGAGCTTGAACATAACAGATGAATTACGCTCCAAACAAATGATCGAGATCGATGTCACCGGAGAAGATGAAAACATGGAATCCATCCTGCAAACTGTTACCGATACTGTCATGCGGGAGATGTTCGAGATGAAAATCGAACTTCCCACAGGAGCTGTTGAGGAAGAAGGGGAAGAGGAAGAGGAGGCAAGCCAGGAACGAGATTATGGAGTGAGCACGACTATGAAGAAGGTGACCCGGACTGGAACAGCGATGATAAACCTGACAAAAAGACTCAGGCAGGAAAGGGATACAGGCCCGATGGATGCCAGCATCGGAAAGGTCTTGAGAAAATTCAAGAATGATAAGCGTGTCCACGATGTCATCAACCTTGATGATCCGGATTTGGCCGATAGAACGGTTTATTCTATCCTCGATGGAGAGGATTTCGATAATTTTGGAAATTATATCAATTTTGTGACAGTCAGTTATAAAAAAGCTCATTCTAGAGGTCAACCGACAACGCAAGACGTGATCTTCAACGCAAAAACCTTCGCGGAAAAAGGAAACATGCTGCCTTTTGTCTATCCTCGGCTCGGCGAAGGCGCGGGATGGCTCAATTATGAATACAAAACAACCTGGAGCTTCATGGGAGGTATCAAAGTCGAAGGAGATTGGGCTAAAACAGATGAACCGGCGATAACTCTTTCCCCACCACACAGATACCGAACCATCGATATCATCGCGGATGAAGAGAACGTGGCTCAATACAACATTAAATTGATCACAGTCACTGTAAAGAATAATGTGTTTGGCAGGGATAGAGTCCGGCAGGTGAAAATCATGCCTCAACAGTCCATGTGGGAAAAATACGAGTACAACCACGAAGAAGACAGCCTTGAATTTTCTTACCAGATCACCTGGCTTTTAGGCGATGGAAGAGCAGTGACTTCCGAATGGCAGATGACTACTGATCCTTTCGTGTATACGCTGTATAAGGAAGATAAACCTCACTAGTATATTAATTGTATCAGTTCGTATTAGAAGTACAATTTAGTCCGTTCTCTTGAGGCCTGTTCATTGGCCCCGGGGTTTGAAGAATAGAGAGGAAAAAGTTGTTGCTTCTTGTGCAAGAGGGATTCTAATTATTTCTGATATAAAGAAGTCATTTGGAGGGGCGTGGTTTAATGAAGAATATTCGGTGACAATAGAGCTTTCTTTGTGCCAGGAATAAAACAGGAAAAAGGAGGAAAAGATGTTAAGACGATCACTCGCATTTTTAGGAATACTGGTCTTTTCTGCTTTTGTTTTAGTGGGATTTTCGAATACAGCAGCCAGCGATCAAGATACACTTCTCCTGATAAAGTTATATGCTCAGGAGACGAGTTTTTGGTGCTGGGCGGCTTGTGGCCAGATGGTATCGACCTATTTGAAAAATCCCATAAAACAATGTGACCAAGTTCAGGACCTTTATTACCGGTCAGGGTTAGGATGTTGTGGTGCAAATATCCCGAGAAAATGTCTGTTAGGACTCTGCAAGGATCCACTTTGCTTATTATGGCTAAAACAATATAAATTCACATACAAAATTACACCTTTAAATGGCCATCTAACTTGGGACGAAATTAAAGACGAGATCACGAATAATCGGCCGTTTATTTTTGCATGGTCATGGGATGGAAAGAATTTTTCACATATGATGGTTGGCATGGGATATAAAACAGTACGCAATAAGAATTATGTTGAGGT
>JASFPJ010000130.1:0-8522 GCA_050116035.1 Candidatus Aminicenantota bacterium
AGATTTGAGAGTTCTGGGTAAGCCTGAATCATTCTATGGGAAATTGATGTTTCTGCCGAACTTTCGAAAATTCAGAAAATTGAATGAGGATAGACTTTCGAAAAGCCGGAAAAGGTTTTAGATGAATTAAATTAAGGGATTCTTTAACAATTATGAAACATACATGTATCAATTATTAACGGTTTATGTCCGTATTCGAACAGAAATAAATACTCCCCCCTCCCCACTTTGCGACAGAGAATAGACAGGAGAGAACCGTGACTACTCAGTTTTTTTTGGACTCTCCTCTTCAGGCTGAGGATTTTGGGCTGTTTCTGTTCCTTCTGCCTCATGTCCTTCTTTCATCATCTTGACAGTGCCATCGAAAAAGGCGTTGTCAGAGATCATGACAGCCGGAGCCAGGATTTCGCCTCTGTACTTCCCTGTGTCTCGAAGCTCAACCTTTTCGTTGGCCATCACCTTTCCCTCGACTTCGCCTTCGATAATGATGTACTGAGCCTTCACTTCTCCTTTGAGCTTTCCCGTTTTTCCCACTAAGAGGAGAGCTGTGAGGTCAATCGTCCCCTCGAATTCTCCGTTTAAAAAAAGATTGTGAGAACCTTTGACGTTTCCCTTAACACTGAGTCCTTCGAATATCGCGGTTGTATCCGATTTCTGAGTCTTCTCCACTGAACGGAGATTCATTTTCATCTTATGTCCCTCCTATCCAAGAATTTAGCGTACCAAATTTCAGGGAGAGGAACTTGCCTTTTTTTGTAAACATGCAATTTTCCTCGACCTTATCTAGAATCCCCGCCTGAGGTCCACTCAGGAAGGATTACACGAATTCATGTTCAAAGCTTATAGCACAAGGAGAGGTATGAAGTCAAATGTGAAAGAGCAAGAATGTGTTCCAGATTTTTGCCAGAATTCCTGATTATTTCACCAGAGCCGCGGGATTCTGGCTCTGATAATCACTCTGTCCCCAGTATTTTTCAAAAAAGTTGTCCAGCACTAAACATGACACCGTTCCGTTTTCGATCACCACCCAAACATCGCCATAATTGTATTTCATGTTCCCCGCGTACCATTCGAACACCACTTGAGGTTTTCCGACAGCTTTGATGACTTCATCCGGTGTCATCCCTATTTCAATGTTTTCGACATAGGGTCGAATATTTTCCTCCAGGGGTTTTTCTTCTTCATTTTTTGGTTTGGTCTTTAACCGGATTTCGAAGGATAGGTTATTAGCCGGACTCTGGCGCTTAATCCTATTTTTTGATGGATGGCCGGGTTGCGGGGCTTTTAATTTGGGCTCACGGCGTTCTCTTTCAATGGCTTTTTCCATGTCAATCCTTTTAGCTGGCATTGAGGACCTCCATGGTGAGAGCTTCAAAGTCCTTTGAGCCGTTTGACCGGGGAGCATACTCAAATATGGTCTGGTTCTCGATTCTGGCTTCACCGATCGAGACATTCTTTCGGATTCTTGTATTGAATACTTTTGAGCTCCATTTTTCTCTTGCCACTCTGTCAATCTCTCTCGATATGATTGTTTTCTTTTCATAAAGATTAACCAGAACACCGAAGATATCGATAGCCTGATTCCCTCTTGTTGAGATTTCTTGGGCCACTTCGATGTACCGTTCGGCTCCCATGATGGAATCGATGCCCGGGCTTATGGGAATCAGGAGATTGTCACAGAAGACAAGGGCGGCTCTGTTGATAAGAGTATCCGTGGGAGAGAAATCACAAAAAACAAAATCGTACTTGAAATCTTTGATGAAAGAGATGCGTTCCTCAAATTTGAATATTCCAAAATCATCCTTTGTGAGCTGTCTCTGGGCGTCATACAGCCTTTTTCTGCCGGAGGTGATGATATCCAGGTTTTTGCGGACTTCGATGATCACATCTTGGTGGCCGTCATTGAGTAATTCTGAAAGAGTATGCTCTGAGGCGATGTTGAAATGGCCTCCCACATTCCCCTGAGGGTCGCAGTCAACAATGAGTACTTTCTTCCCCTTGCGCGCGAGTCCCGCTCCAAGATTGATGGCTGTTGAGGTTTTTCCGACACCTCCTTTGGAGGTCGCGATGGCTATTTTCTTCAATGCTTCTGTCCTCTTCTCCTGCCGCTCCACACAGGCAGCCCACGAGGAGAGATCTTCCTCGTTCCCCGTCAAAAAAACTTATAGCACAGGAAAAATCTGATGTCAAAAATAAATGAGATGAGACTTTCCCTGATGAAAAAAGGATGAAATTGACCGATCGGCCCATTCAGTTATAAATTTTCGAATGGAGATGATGGTGGTTCGATAATAGAGAAGGTTTGATTCAAGAAATAATTGAGTCTTGCGGTCTTGCCTTGATGGGCCGTGCTGGTGTGGAGAAGATATTAGTGGGGATGGGTTTGAGAGTTCCCCCTCACAGTCGGAGAGGAATTTGGAGAGAGATCTTTCATCATGCGGTTGTCATTCCCGCCTTTCTTTTTTTCTTCGGTTGCCTTTACGACGGTCGATCAATCTGCGCCGATCTGTACCAGACCGTCGCTCAGGTCCCTGGTATTTAAAGGGATCCTCTCTTTCTTCCTTTTCCTTTCTCATATGGCCTTCCTCCAGTCACTAATTCTCTTTTTTATATTTTGAGGGGTGTTGATGTGCACATATAAAACGAAAAATATTTTTTAATGTCAATCCCCTTAACTTAAACCTCAAGAAGACTCGCTCTGTGCCCTCGGACTTCTAAAGGAGTCGTCCGTATCATCGAGCTGATAGAGGACTCGTTAGTGTTTATAATATTTTCGAAGTTAAGTCAAGGATGAAAACGATTATTAAAAGGGGGCCAGGGCTCGATAGGGGACATCTCAAGATTCATATTATCCATTGTGGTATCAAAGAGTTCAGGAATCAACAGATAAATCAGCCAAATAACGTCTGCTGACGAATCCTAACCCAAGAGTAGTCATTCTTACTGAGGGTCGAAGATAGATTATTTATCAAAGCGGGCAAAACGGAGGCAAACAAATAGCGATATTAATTCTCTTGAGCCAGAAAGTAATCCGACACTCTGATGTTGTATTTATTCGGATCCAGAGATTTCACAATGGTCCTTTTATAGTCCCCTTTTTTTGGATTCATTTCTGTGAGATCGACGATGTCTCCATCGATTTTTTTACCCCTCCTGTTGGTGATCAGTTTCACCTTGGGCCTGAGCATGAATGCGACTTCAGGATTGGCTTCCATCACAATGCCGAGCTCTTTGGTGTCTAGGGAGACAAGCGAGCCGATTGGATAGACTCCGACCAGGTTGGCGAAGACCTTTAGTAAGACTGGGTCGAACTCTGTGCCGCTCTTCTCCATCATTAAGCTTAGAGCCTCGTCTCTCGTCAGAATACGCTCCCGATAGGGTCTTCGAGTCGTTACAGAATCAAAGAAATCGCAAATTTTAACGATTTTGCTATAAAGGCCAACTTTATTTCTTTTCCAGTATTTGGGATAGCCGGAAAGGTTTGCCCAGAGATGGTGCTCCAGGGCCACATAAAGAGTTTTCACCGGGAGATAACTCGAATCTTTCATGTTGAGGAGTTTTTCGACTCCTTGGAACGTGTGCTTTTCCATGATTTTTTTTTCTTCTTCGCTCAATTTATCCTTCTTTTCCAGGATTTCTTTGGGGATATCCAGTTTTCCCACATCATGGAAAAAGGCGCTCATGCCCAATTCTATCATCTCCTCTTTATCGAGTCCCAGTCTCCTTCCGAAACTTATGGCCAGGACAGCCACATTCGTCGAATGATTGACTGTGTATTCGTCGTAATTCTTTATGTTGGTCATTCCTACCATGAAAGACTCATCCTGGCTGATGAGATTGACTATGGATTGAATCAGCCTGCGGGAAGTCTTCCATTGCACTTTTTCGTTTTCTTTTTGTTTTTCAAATGATTCTTTCAGGTGGGACATGCTTTTGCAAAAGACTTTTTTGGCGGTTTGCTTAACATTCTCTGCTTTCATACGGGCCGCTGGGTCATAAGGGTGGATTTTTTCTATGAATATATGGTTGATTTCTTTGCCTTTCAAATCTCTCTCAAAATCTCCGAATGGATCATCCTTTTTTCCATTAGAATTGGCGAGATGGGTGATGAATTGTGCGAGTTCATCGTCATCCAACCCCGGTTCGAAACCGATGGTTCCGATTTCTTTCTTTTTAAATTCGTCAGCCAAGAATTTAAAGTTGTGAAAACTCGCGAGGTCAAATTTTATCCGGCTGTTGTTGAAGAATAGCGTGTTTTCCTGGAACTGAAACAGAGCTCGTCCTTCTTGTGCAAAGATTTCCTCGATGGAAGAATAAAGTGAGTTGATGTGCTCTATGAATGTCAGGTTATTGAGTTCATAGATTTGAGCGGTTTTGAGAGCGGAGGCAAAACGAATAAAGATATTTTCGATTCTTTTCGAGAGGACTTTGCTGACAGGGGAAGAGGGCTTCTTTGATTCTTTCTTGTCCTTTTCTAACTTGTAATTAAGCACTTTGTTCGCCTGAAAGGATTTTATTCGATTCAAAATTTGGGGCGATTTTTCTCAGAGAAAGACAGCACGCCTTCCGGATGGTTTTATTCCGAGACTTTGCTCCTTCTTCAAGGATTTGCCGGGCATCGGAGCTAGCTATTTTTTCCAAGGCGGGGACTGCACAGAGACGGGTTTCATCCTGTTTTGTTTTGGAGAAGATACTCCACCTCTTCATGATGGACCGGAGGAGTATGATGACTTCTTGGGATTGAGTCCGAGCCAAATATTCTAAGAGAGCACTCTTCTCTTTTTTTAATCTTTCTTTGAAATTTCTTTTCTCGACTATTTTAATGAGATGCAAGATTGTCGTCTGGTTATCACAGTATTTGAGGCTCATGGCTGCACTGGTGCGAACTTCTCCATCTGGATCGGAGAGATACTCTATCAGGATAATGTTGGTTTTTTCGTCTTGGATTGCACGCAGTGCGCGGATGACAGAAAGCCGCACATTTTTATTTTCGTGGCCAGTAAACTTTTTGAGGAAGGGAAGGGCTTTTGTGTTGCCAATCTTCCCCAATATTCCCAAGACTTCCTTTGTCAAAGGAACTCTGTGGCCTTGGGTGATAGTGAAAAGAGAGGCGATATCCTTTTTTCCGAGTTCATACAGGAAGTTTGATGCCTTCATCCGGATAATCGGGTTTTCCGTTTCTTCCCAGATATCGGCCATGAGGGGGATGGTGATGGGGCCGAGAAGCTTCAGGTATCTAAAAAAGGAGTCATAATCAGTGATCTGGCCATTCATGTATAGTTTCTTCAAGTAGGCGAGTGAACTTTCACTCCTAATATTCTGAAGAGTTTTTTCCAGCAATTCCTTTTTTTCTTCAAATTGACCGGAGAACAGGTCAGCCAATTCCTGCAAACGGTTAAGGATCAGAGAGGCAAGGGCAAAGAGGGACTTATAGACGACTTCTTTATAGAATTGATCGAGAATGTTTAGAATTGATGAGAATGCGTCAATTCTATCCTCCATATAAAGGATTTCGAATAGCAGTGTGACCATCTCGGTCATTGGAGGCGTGGTCCGGTGGTCTACGAGCATGGATTCAATCACTGGGGAATCTCCCCCAATGCCAGATGACATCTGGAAGGGAAGAGAGACGTCTTCCAGGCCGAGTTTATTGTCCTCTTCTTCCTCATTGGTATCCGTTGAATCGAGGCCTAAAGCAACGCTCCTTTTTCGCAATTCTTTCCGGTCACTCGAAGCTAGTTTTATTTTTCCCTTTGTTAGCTCTTCTTTATCGATGTTGAAGCGGGATTCCTCTTCTCCTTCTTCTCTGGTTACCGAATCCAGGAATTCATCCACAGCGAAATAGCGGATATGAGGAAAATCTTTGATCCAGAGTGAGTTGACAATATCACTGTCATCAGGAGGAAGGTCGGCATTGTCTTTGATGACTTTCAGGAAATCTTGGAGTTCTTCCTTATCCAAACCTTTGTAAAAAGCCAGTTCTCTGATTCCATCCTTAAAGAAAAGAAAAGGAAGACTGGCCTTTCTTTGTCCGTCCTGGAAGACTGTTTCTTCCTTGAAGGTGATGCTGAACTCATTAACGATGAGTTTAATTTCTTCCTCTTCATCGAGAAATTCATGCATTTTGTCGCTGAATGTATTGATGAGGCTTTCCACGGTGGGATTTTCTGTCGGATAAATTCTCATGGAGGCGAATGCCTTAGCAAAGAGACTCAGGACTTCTTTGGCTTTCCTGATGGATGGGGCATCCGGGAGAAGTTCTTTATAGTCCAGACCATTCTTCCTGTCCGATGAAGAGAAAGAATTGAATCTTTCTTTTCTTCCATTCGTGACATCGATCTCAGATGACATTGGCTCACTCACCGTTTTTATTTGAGAAGAAGCTAGGCTTCGACCGTTTCATACGGCTTGAAAACAGGAAGGAATGGGATACTATCAAAGGGATTGAGGTGCCTTGGATAGCCTTCATAGGTTCTCTTCTTTATCCCCTCAGTCAATTTTCCTTTCAAAAACCATCGATGAAACTTTCATCGTGCAATTCACCCCTTAAATAAAGGGCAAAGATTTAGTCGGTCCGGATAAATAAAAATGGAAAAAAATTGAGTTCGAAGAATGCGATTGAATTGTACTTGTTATGAAAACCCGAAGAGAATATGTTATGAAGACTCTGAGAGAGGCTTTGCTTTTGGTCTGTCTGTAATGGGCACTCTAGCCTTAAAGCAAGCATCCTTAGCCTCTTTATTTAAATGGAAGAAAAGGTGTAGATATTTGTATTAAATGAAGAGGTCTGTGAAAATCGCCTTTCAGGGTGAATTTGAAGATGATTTTTATCATCATTTCTCACCCCCCCTCTCACCCCAGGTGCGTGAGGATATGATCTGATGATGAAGTTGGATTAAATAGGGGGTGGAGGTTTGAAAGCGTGCATTTCCTTTTCCAAACTCGCTTGGTAATGAGGGTCCCAAATCTTGGCTTCGTGATTATCACACAGGAAAACTGAAATGTCAAGAGGAAGAATAGTGAATAAAGATAGCCCGAAAGTGTAGGATGAAGCGAAATTCAGAGGTAATGAAATATTTAAGATGCTGATTTTGGTGATCTCAAACTTGAAACATCCTGGAAAAAATATACTCAAAAGGGCGGTAGGCCGTTCACGGAGCTTGGGAATTATTCCAGAGCGAGTGAATTCTTCTGAGACTTTTTACTCTATTGTTCCGGCTCCCTTGTCCAGACGCTTTCCATTTTGTTCTTGAATCTTATTACACCGTTACTCGCGGGGTGATAATAGAAAGGAAAGTCGTATTTCTGAAAGCCTCGCACTACGTAGGAAATGGTATAAAGAGTCCACTCTTCATCGGCAATTTTTTGAACTCTCACGTCCTTGATGAAGAAGCTGCTGACTTGGCCGTTTTTGGATCCAAAGCTTATCTCTTCCTTTGTTATCTGGAAAAAGCACCCTTCATAAATTGGAGTTGGAGTCTTCCATATTCCTACGAGTGAATCCGGAATAACGGGTTTCCTTGAACATCCGTAGATAAACAATACAGAGAGGATGACGACAAGGACACTTATCTTTTTCATTTTCATTTGCGTTTCCGCCCTATTTCATATGGGATAGCGTCCGGTAGTGGACTCGCCGGACATAAATTTTGTATTACGAAATCGTTCTTACCATCTGAAGTGAATCCAGGCTTTAGAAAAAACGGTCTTGGCTTTTCCTCTTCACAGCGGTTTGAGACATGAAAAAACCTTTGTTGAGAGCACAAGTAGCGTCTGTTGACCCAAGTCATTTCACTTTTTACTCTCTTTAGCCATGACTTTCAGCAGGGCATCCACCACTTTAGGGTCGAACTTTGTTCCTGCTTCTTCCTTGATATACTTTATTGCACTCTTGTGGTCAAGTGCTTTTCTGTACGGGCGGTCTGAGATGAGAGCATCATAGGTGTCAGCCACGATGAAGATACGGGCTCCCGGATTGATGGACTCTCCGATAAGCCCGTTCGGATAGCCCGTTCCGTCGTAAAACTCGTGGTGCTGGAGAACTATGGGTATGACATTTGAATAAGCCGCAATGGGTTCCAGGATTCGTGCGCCTAAACTCGTGTGTTTGTGCATTAAATCTAGCTCTTCAGGAGATAATTTCCCTGCCTTGTCAAGAATTTCAGGAGGGATGCCCAGTTTTCCGATGTCATGGAGGAGGCCCGCTCGACGAAGGTCATCGAGTTCTTCTTGGGAAAGTCTCATGACTTTTCCGATTTTTATAGCTAGCTTCGTGCTCCGCTCAGAGTGTCCCGCCGTCCAGGAAGATTTGGCGTCGATAGCCCGGGCCAGAGCTTTGAGAGTGCCCCAGTTGAGCTCGCTCAGTTCCTCTATCAGCCGAGCATTCGAGAAGGCCACAGCCACCTGATTCGCAAGTCGGCGGGCTTGATCCAAGTCTTCTTGTGAAAACTTGGGCTGCTTGACGTAGCCGAGAGCGATTATCCCCGCCAACACTTGTTTGAGGAAAAGAGGCAGGACTAAGA
>JASFPJ010000131.1:0-8512 GCA_050116035.1 Candidatus Aminicenantota bacterium
CTGTGATTCCTCCCGGTACCGGAAAACACATCTTCGACAACCACTCTTCCCACATGTGAATAGATGAAATTCTTATCGTAGGAGTTGTTCGGGTTGGAGATGGGACCGTAGTTGTAAATCATGCCTTTGGCGCCGTGTTTTACGGCATTTTCGAGCTTGTACTGATGGAAGGAATACGGACGCCACTTCTTGAAGAGCTCGGCATCATTGGGTGAAACAGGCGCTTCCCTCTCCATCAAGACGATCTTCCCCTTGACATTTACACCTTTATAGTCGTCGTAATCCAGCTCAGGAGCAGTGGCTCCGTAGCCAACATAGATGACCTCAGCCGTCACTTCCCCTGAACCGGATGTGGCGCCAGGAATAAACTCATCCTCGTAGCGGTAGTGTTTTTTCAAGACTGACTTTTTGTAAGGGATGTGAAGGTAGACCTCGCAATCTTTGAAGATCAACGTGTAGGGATTCGGGAATCCCTGGAGATAAGTGCCTCTGTCTCCGCCAGGCTTAATCCCCCATTTTTTGAAATGAGACGCCACCCATTCCGCGCTGGCATTGTATTCCTCCGTCCCTGTGAGGCGTCCAGCATATTTATCCGAAGCCAATTCCTTCACGTAATCAAAGAGCTTGTGGCTGGAGATGGAATGCAGACTCTGGAGGAGTTTCTGTTCATCTGTCTGTTGGGCTGGCTGGGCATGGGCAGATAAGGCAAACGAGAGGACAAGATAGCTAAAGGTTAAAACAAATGATAATAGTTTTTTACTTCTCATTCTGACCTCCTCTTCATTTTTTCTCTCTTTATGTTAAGATAAATATTTGAAAAGTAAAGCGAAAATTATGATTCCAGTGAAAAGAGCAGCCCAGCTCATCTCAATCTTCTTTTTTGTGGTCGCCCTCTCTCCTCGAGGTCTCGTTGGCGCGCCACAGAACATAGAACTTCCTTCAGGGAAAGAAGACCTTTTATCTCTTGAACAGAAGCTTTTTGAGTTGATCAATGAAGAAAGGCAGAAACGGAACCTTCACTTACTCAGTTTTTCGCAAGACTTGAGCCAGCTCGCCCGGGCTCACAGTGAGGACATGGCCTCCCGCGGAAGAATCTCTCATGCCTCAACCGATGGAAGATCCTACCAGGATCGCATCGTGAATGAAGGGTATTATTTTATAGCGTTAGGAGAGAATGTCGCCTTCAGCAACGGCTTTCAGCCCGGACTTATCCATGAAGAGCTCATGAAAAGCCCAGGACACAGAGAAAACATACTCGACCCGAATTTCGATGAGGTCGGGATCGGGGCCGTCCTCAAGAAAGATAAAGGTTATTTCATTACTCAAGATTTCCGCCGGTCTCCGGTACTCAGGGATGAAAATGAAGTCAAGAGGGAGATTCAAAGAGATATGAATACTCTGAGACGGAAGAATTTTCTTGTCCCTCTAAATTTCCTTCCAGACGCGGATGAATACGCTCGGAGATGTTCATTGAACAGGATTGAAGGCCGTCGTCCGCCTCCTCTATCGCGTCAATTCGGTGACACCCTATACCACTTTATCACATCCCCTGCCCTGGAAGATATTCAATCTATCTACAAAGACATCATCCTTGATGAAACCTATGAAACTGCGGGTTTGGGTGTGGTTTTCAGCCGGAACACAAAATACCCCGGCGGAAGCTATTTCATCACTCTTCTCCTCTTCCCTGAAAATAAATACAGAAATATGAGCACTAAAGATATCAAACTGATCACAATCCAAAATGTTAATGACTTGAGAGAGAGAGAAGGGTATTATTCTCTAATAGAGGATAAACAGCTCGAGGCTCACGCGAAAAGAATCGTGAAAAAAATTTTCCCGAACACTACTCTTTCTCCGACCATCCTTCCCGAATTAAACGAAACGACTTTTCTCGTCTTCGTTACAGAAGATCCAACTCAACTATCCGGGGATACCAAGGAACAAATCAAGCAAAAAACAAGTGATTATGAAAGAATAGGGATAGGGATCCTCTTCGGGAAAAATGAGAAATTCCGAAGAGGCGCTTTTTGGGTATTACTCATTTTTGGGAAGTAACTAAGATGGGTAAGATAACACGAAGAAATTTCTTGCTTGTTTCAGGGATAGGTTCGGCCGCTGTGTTGGCGCGAGCCGCCAAAGGTCTGGGAGCCCCAATAATAAAAGAAACAAAACAGACTTCAAATCCACCCTATGATCCGTGGATAGAGCTCAACCTGGAGAACATGACCTGGAATCTCGGCCAGATCAGAAAAACAGCCCGAGTGAAGGTCATGGCTGTCATCAAGGCCAACGCGTATGGCCATGGACTAATAGAGGTTGGAAATCACCTGGAAAAAAACGGAATCGATTTTCTCATGGTGGGCAAGCTCCAGGAAGCCCTCCTTCTCAGGAAGAAAAGGATCTCGGCGGCCATCCTCAATTTTGGACCGTTCAGCCGTGAAGATGCAGAAAAAATCATCCAGAGCAATATTTCCCAATCCGTCTTTGACGAAAAGGTCAGGAGCCTCAGCGAGGCCGGCATCAAGCTGGGGAAAAAAGCAAAAGTGCATATCCATGTGGATACAGGCATGGGACGGATGGGAATCCAGCACAGAAAAGCTTGGTCTTTTATTCAAAACATCTCTTCATTAAAAGGTCTCTTCATCGAAGGAATCTCCACAACCCTCACCGAGGACGATGAATTTGACCGGGAACAGATCAAGCTCTTTCTCGAGCTCTGCCGTAAAGCCGAAAAAAGAGGCATTTCACTGGGCCTCAAGCACGCCGCCAGCAGCGACGGAGTTCTGGACCTGCCACCCTCTTATCTCGATATGGTGAGGCCGGGAATTGCGCTTTACGGCTATTACCCTTCGGAAAAAACTCAGAAGGAAGACAGACTGGGCTTGAAACCGGTTCTCCAGCTGAAAAGCCGTGTGGTGGCAGTCAAGACTCTGCAGCCTGGAGACACTGTCACTTACCACCGAAAATACACCGCGCAAAAAAAGGAAAAAATCGCAATCATTCCTGTCGGGTACTCGGACGGCTATCCGCCTAATGTCATCGGCAAAGCATCCGTCCTCATTCAAGGGAAAAGATGCCCCTTGATTGCCGCTGTAACAGCCAACCACTGCACTGCCCTCCTAGAGGAGAATTCTCGAGTATCCTCTGGAGATGAGGTCGTGCTTCTCGGCTTCCAGGGCACAGAAAAAATCACGGCCGAAGAGATTGCCGGTTGGGCCGGAGTCTCTGCATACAAGACACTGATCGCCCTCAACCCTCTCCTCCCCAGAATCGTAGTTAAAGACTGAAAAAGGAGCCTGTCCCCTTTTTTCATTGATTTGGGGTATCAATTCTGATATGTTGATTCCGCCAATTCCAAGGGTAACGCTTCAAGGAGGTAGTTATGGTAAAAAGGATTCTCACACTCTTCTCCATCCTGGTATTACTCTTTGCCTTCCCATCCATGAACTTCGGACAAGAAGGCCATCCCAAGGTCCTGATAAAGACAACCAAGGGTGACATCACAGTCGAACTTTACCCGGACAAGGCTCCCCTTTCTGTCAAAAATTTCCTTTCTTATGTGGACGAGAAATTCTACGACGGGACTATATTCCACCGCGTGATCAAGGGATTCATGATTCAAGCCGGTGGATTCTCTGCGGACCTCAAAGCGAAACCGGGCAAGCCTCCTATAAAGAATGAAGCGACCAACAGGTTGAGTAACAAAAGAGGAACCATGGCCATGGGACGGATGAATGCCATACACAGCATCACCAGCCATTTCTACATCAACCACGTGGACAATCCTGGCCTGGACTACAGAGATAATACTCCCCGAGGTTATGGTTATCCGGTGTTCGGAAAAGTCATCAAGGGGATGGATGTGGTCGATGCGATTGCCGATGCAAAAACAATGACCAAATACGGTGCCGCCGATGTCCCGAGGGAAACCATCACCATCATCTCCATCCGCCGAATACAAGAATAAGATAATATCACCATATTGACTGAAAATGGGACTTCGCAAGGAGACCTGATCTCCTGCAGGTCACAAAGGGTGACATGATATTTGCTTTCATCCATCTTCTCCTTCTCCTCGGTATCCTTGTCCTTGCCTTTTACTCGCTATTCCAGGGAAATGTCCTTCGGTTCGCCATCATAATCGTCCTCCTCACAGTTTATTACTTTATCGCTCTTCACAAGAACGTAAAGGAAGAAATCAGAAGAAAAAAGAAAAAGAAAAAAAAGAAATAAAGGAATACTTATCTTCGATGTCTGTCTTTTTTGCATTCTCGGATGAATCAGGGAAATACAAAAAAGAAAGGACCGACAAATTCATCTCGAAAAATCCTTTCTACTGCCGGTCTGCCGTATTCCTCGAAGCCGAGGATTGGATGAGGCTCAAAGATGAATTTAACAGTCTCAAAAAAAGAATGCTGCAGACCGATCCTGAGCAAGGAGTGAAATGGTCGTACATCTGGTCATTGTTCAAACACTTCCAGAAAAAAGAAGATGTTCCCCAACACAAACCGTACTTCTCCCTCCGCAACCACTCACTGGATAAGCTCGTCGAATTCATTCGGCGCACGCTCCGGCTTCTCAACGAATGCCCGAGCTGCCGCGTCATCCTCACACTGACTTTCAACGAGAGACAAAAAACAAGGCCTGTAGAAATGAGGGAAATTTTAAAGCTCCACATGAGTCACATCCTGAGTGTGATCGAAGAGGAAATGAATAAAATCCGTGAAAGCGTCTGTGTGGTGTTCCTGAACCGTGAAGAGCCCGCTGTAGAAAGGCGCTTAAAAGACGCTCTCACTGAAATCTACAGGAAAGACCATCAGTCGAGACTCCCCCACATCAAAGACAGTCTCGATTTTGAATATTTCACTCAAAGTTTTGGCGGTCAGCTGGCAGACTACTATGCCGGGATTTTCAATGGCTGCTGCCGGCTCTTCCCTCAGAGCATCGACCTTTTCCGCCATCAGGTCTGGCCCAAAATCGTGAAAAAAAAAGATGAAGTCCTGGGTTGCGGAATCACCGAAATCCCAGAAGACGCACAGAACAGAGCCTCCCTGAAAGGAATCATTGACAAAGTGTTTGAAACCCAGGAAAAAGACTACCGGATAAGCCTGGAATCAAAACTGAAATAAGAAAAAACCATGGATCTATTCGAGCGCACCATCCGCCTCCTCGCCAACATAGTATGGGGTCCGCACATGCTCATCCTTCTGCTCGGCGCTGGAGTCTATCTCACTATCCGCCTCCGCTTCGTCCAGCTTCGCCGCTTCGGGCTTTCCTTCCGTCTGCTCCTTGGGAAGAGAGAATTTGGAGAAAGCGCCAAAGAACGGCGGGGAGACATCTCGCCGTTCCAGGCATTGGCCGCATCACTAGCCGCGGTCATCGGCAACGGCAACATCGCCGGCGTCTGCACTGCCATTGCCATGGGCGGACCCGGGGCGGTTTTCTGGATGTGGCTGGCCGCGTTTTTCGGCATGGCGACCAAAGTGGCTGAAGCTGTCCTCGGCCAGAAGTTCAAACAAACAGCTCCTGACGGATCGATCGTGGGCGGACCCATGTATTATATCACACAAGGGCTGCGGCTTCCCTGGCTGGCAGGTATCTTTGCCTTCTTCATGGGCTGCAAGCCGCTCTTTTCCACCACTTCCATACAATCCAACTCAGTTGCCCTTGTTCTGAAAACACAACTCGGAATCGAGCCCTGGATCACAGGCTTGGGTCTGGCTGTCCTCACATGGCTGGTCATCATCGGTGGCATCAAATCCATTGCCAAAGTCGCTGAATTCCTGAGTCCTTTCATGGTCTTCTTTTATATTATCGGCGCTCTGATCACGATCATTATTTTTTACCATAAGATTCCCCATGCCCTCTCCCTCATTTTCACAGGCGCATTCAAACCCTCGGCTGTCACAGGAGGAATAGCGGGTACGACGGTCATACACGCCATCCGCTATGGATTTTCCCGCGGGGCCTATTCCAACGAAGCCGGGACAGGAACCGCAGCGGTTTTTCATGCCTCGGCCCAAACCAGCGAACCGGTGAGACAGGGACTCATCGCCGCCTTAGATGTGTTTGTCGATACTCTCGTCATCTGCACGCTCACAGCTCTAACGGTTCTTGTCGCAGGTGTCTGGGATAAAGGTCTCACCAGCACTGCAATGACGGCCGAGGCGTTCAACGCCGCTCTGCCCCAAATCGGGGGACTGATCGTCACGGCCAGCTCTTTTCTTTTTGGATATTCCAGTCTGATCGCTGTTCCCTACTACGGAGAAATCTCTTTCAGCTATCTGTTGGGCTCATGGATCAAACGGCCCTTCCGCTGGATCTTCTGTGTGGTTATTTTCATCGGAGCCACTCTTAAAGTCGAAGAAGCCTGGTCTATCGGAGACGTGTTCAACGGCATGATGGCCTCGACGAACTTGATCGGTCTCATCGGACTGGCCGGATTAGCGGCCTTCTCGGTGAAAAGCTATCTCAAAAAGATCGACAGTCTGAAAACAAAAAATGCCCCAAAATAACATATCTTTATGAAATTCATTTATGTCATTGCGAGCGAAGCGTGGCAATCTCGTAAAAAGAAATTACACTACTATTGGAGTGAAGATATCCTTTATATGAGATTGCCACGCTTCGCTCGCAATGACATTAAAAAAATGTTACCAAATTACTGAGTACATACAGGTGCCCACTTGAGAAACGTCCCAGAAGTTGTTGAAATAATCCTACAATTTTGGTAAACTATTTTTTCTTGCCTTCCTAAGCAAGAGATTCAATTTTTTTTATTCACCCTGAATAAGCATAAGAGTGCGGTTCTGTACTATGAAACTGAAGAATAAATTTAAAATCCTCGCTTTGACCATAACAATATTCTATTTTTTCTCGCCTTCTTTTCTGGCCCATGCTGCAAAGAGGGGAAAAAGCAGAATCAGAAAAGACCCTGTTCCAGTCGATGCTCGCGTCGCTCAAGCGACTGTCATAAATCTGAGCCCTATAGAAGTGGACGGCAGGCTCAATGAGTCTTTATGGAAAACCGCAGAAGTCCTCACCGATTTCACTCAGCATGAGCCTGATGAAGGAGCCCCCGCCACAGAGAAGACCGAAGTCAGGGTTCTCTACAACCAAGATTCCCTTTACGTCGGAGTCATGGCCTTTGATTCAGAAGTTGACAAAATCAAGTCCATCCTGGCCAGGAGAGATTCTCGGTGTCCTTCGGACTGGATAAAAATCTGGATCGACAGCTACCACGACAGCCTGACTGCTTTTGAGTTCGGCGTCAATCCCTGCGGAGTCAAAAGGGATGTCTTTTGGTCGAACGACCGAAGGCGTGATGATGACTGGGATGCTGTCTGGGATGTAAAGGTTTCTCAGAATGATGAAGGTTGGGTCGCCGAATTCAGGATTCCCTTCAGCCAGATAAGATTTCCCGAAAAAGAATCTCACACCTGGGGATTCCAGGCCAGCCGGATTATTGCCAGAAAAAACGAGACAAGCTACTGGCATCATGTGCCCAAAGGCATGCCGAGGTTTGTCAGCCTTTTCGGAGACCTGGAGGGAATCAACAACATCCCTTCTCCTAAAAAGCTCCAATTGCTTCCTTACACGCTGGCAAAGGGAGCCTATCAGCCCGCTGAAGAAGGGAATCCTTTCCAAACAGGAGTAGATTATCTTGGCGGCCTCGGGCTCGACCTCAAATACGGAGTGACGAGCAACCTCACGCTGGACGCCACCTTTAATCCGGACTTTGGACAGGTCGAGGCAGACCCAGCACAGGTGAACCTGACGGCGTATGAGACATATTTTCCGGAAAAACGGCCCTTTTTCATTGAAGGAAAGAACATGTTGAGCTTCTCTCTCGGGAGCGAGCGTGAGAGAGAATCCCTGTTTTACTCCCGCAGGATAGGAAGGACTCCTCAGGGTTCTCCCTCCGATGCTGAGTATTACGATAAACCTGAGAATACAACTATCCTGGGGGCTTTTAAATTGACCGGAAAAACGGCGGGAGGGTGGTCTATCGGAGTGATGGAAGCACTGACCAGTAAAGAGATGGCCAGCGTCATCACCTGGTATGGAGAAGAGACCCGCCAGAACGTCGAGCCTTTGACAAATTATTTCCTCGGAAGAGCCCAAAAAGAATTCAGGGAAGGACGAAGCGCACTTGGCTTCATGTTCACCGCGGTTAACAGAAAAATTGATGACTCTAACCTGAATTTTCTCCGTACTGCAGCCTACAGCGGCGGCTTTGATTTCCGGCACCGCTGGGCTCAGGACAGGTACGAATTCTCTGGGTACTTTATGGGAAGCCATATTCGCGGCAACGAAGAAGCCATCTTAAATGCACAGGAATCCTCAGCCCGTTATTACCAGAGACCTGACGCAGAACACCTTGAATTGGACCCCACAAGAACATCTCTTTCCGGGACAGCCAGTAATCTTTCTCTTTCTAAAATCGGGGGAGGTCACTGGCGCTGGAATTTGGGCCTTCAGACTCGAAGTCCTGGTTTCGAAATCAACG
>JASFPJ010000132.1:0-8489 GCA_050116035.1 Candidatus Aminicenantota bacterium
GAAATATCCGGGGGCACTCTGGAATGGTCTGAGGGAATGCTTTACCCTGTCCTTCACCGGCTGGAAAAGGAAAACTTTATCCAATCCCAGTGGAAGATGTCCGAAAATGGACGACGGCGAAAATACTACAGGCTGACTGAATCAGGAAAAAAAGAACTGGATAAAGAAAGAAAACAATGGTTGAAAGTGCACAAAGTGCTTTCCAGGGTATGGGGTCCTCTCCCCGCGTTCGATTGAAAGAAAAAGAGAAAAAAATAGGAGCATCGAATGTTTGATCTTGAAAAAGCAATCAAAGACTGGCGGAAAGCCTTGAATAAAAATGAAGCTCTGGAAGACGGCTACAAGGAAGAACTGGAGTGCCATCTCAGGGATAAAATCGACTATCTGATCGGCCTTGGCTCTACGGAAGAAAAGGCTTTTGAAGAAGCCGTCAAGAAAATCGGGGAATCAGACAGCCTCGGTGCGGAATATTTCAAGACTGACTCCCGCGGAGTAAGCGGACACCCACCATGGCAAAAGAGCCGCTGGCTCGCCCCTCTTTTTTCGAATTATTTTAAAATCGGCCTCAGGAAAATCAAGCGACAAAAGCTCTATTCCCTCATCAATATTGCAGGACTGGCTTTAGGGCTGGCCTGCTGTGCCGTGATCATCCTCTACGTCACCAACGAGCTCTCCTATGACGCTTTTCACAAAGATGCAGACCGGATTTACCGTGCGGCCGTGCACAGGATCACTCAGGTCGGTGAACACATGTTTGTGGCCACCCCCGCGCCATTGGGACCAGAGCTCGTAAGAAGTTATCCGCAGGTGGAACAAGCCGTAAGAGTGGTTCCTCCCTATGAGAACGCAAGCCACGTCCTGATGGTGCGAGGCGAAAAGCGCTTTTTCGAAACCCGCATCTGGTTTGCAGATGAGGATATTTTCGGGCTTTTCCACATGCCTTTTATTCAAGGCAATCCTCAAACAGCCCTGTCTCATCCCAACACAGTTGTCATCACCGAAGGAATGGCAACAAAGTATTTCGACGAAGAAGCCCCTCTAGGGCAAACTCTCCAGATCGAGATCGACTATGATACCGGTGTAGTAGAGCTTCAGGATTATGAGGTAACGGGCATCATAAAAAACGCACCTGCCAACACTCATCTCAAATACGACATGTTCCTGTCCATGGAGACCATGAGAAGCAACCTGTCTTCCTTTGAGGAAGATTGGTTCAATCCTAAACCAAAATACACCTATGTGAAACTGGCTCAGGGTACAGATGTCGCAGATTTTGAAGAAAAGCTCAAACCCATTTCCAATTTTCTGATTCAAAGATATTCAGAAAAGTACAATCGGAAAATGGATCTTTATGAATTATTCCTCCAGCCTGTGACCAAGATCCATATGTATTCTCACCTTATGAGAGAGATCGAACCCTCCGGCAATTGGTACTACATTTATATTTATTCCATTATCGCTTTTCTGATCCTGATTATCGGGTGCATGAATTTCATCAACCTGTCTGCCGCTCTTTCCACGACCCGGACCAAGGAAGTCGGCCTGCGCAAGGTGGTGGGTGCCCAGCGTCGGCAGCTTGTGCGACAATTCCTGGGAGAATCATTTCTGATTACGATAGTTGCTTTTGTTATTGCCATTGGGCTGACTTCCCTGCTGCTTTTCCCTTTCAACCAAATGGCAGGCACGGAATTATCATTAGCGGGTCTGACACAGCCCATCGTGCTTATTTCTTTATTCGGATTGCTTATCATTGTCAGCATCGGATCCGGAATCTATCCAGCTCTCATCCTCACAGCCTTCAGCCCTGTTTCTGTTCTTCAGGGAAAACTGGCTCCCACCTCCCGAGGAGCTCTGACTCAGAAGATCCTGGTCATCGGACAGTTCGCCATTTCCATTTTTCTTGTCATCTGCGCTCTCACTGTTTTTAAACAGCTCCAATTCATGAAAGGACGGGCTTTGGGATTTAACCTGGAACAAAAACTTGTGCTTCGTGTCAAAAGCAATATGCCGCATTTAAGACGGGATTACGAAGCGATTAAAAATGACTTTCTCCAGAATCCTTCGATCAAAGGAGCCACGGTGTCCTCCTCAGTTCCGGGAGACAGAACGAATTCCGGCTATTACATGACACCAAGAATGGAGGATTTCAAGGGCGCCCCATTCATCAAGGTTATCACCATGGACTATGATTTCATACCCGAATATGGGATCAAGATAGTCGCCGGAAGGTCTTTCCAGCGGGACGTTGGAAGTGACGAACGAGAAGCATATCTGGTCAATCTGGCTGGAGTCAAAGCTTTAGGATTTTCATCGCCCGAGGAAGCTCTGGGAAAAAACTTCATGGCCTCCTATCACAGAATAAATAAGAGAATAATCGGGATCACCGATGATTTCCATTACCGGGGTATGCAGGAGGTCGTCGAACCCCTGGTCATGGATATCGAAAATTCCCTATTCGAAGCCATCACCCTTTCCATTCGTGTGGAGAACATGAATGATCTCATGCGGTTCATCCGGAGCACATGGAACGATCATTTCCCAGGCGTTCCTTTTGAGTATTCCTTTCTGGATGAAAGTTTTGACCGGGAATACAGGTATGAGGATCGAATGGGAAAACTTCTTGGAATTATCACAACCCTAGGATTTTTCATTGCCTGCCTCGGCCTCTTCGGATTGGCATCCTTTGTTGCCCGAAACCGGACAAAAGAGATCGGAATCCGAAAAGTGCTTGGCGCCTCAACGGCGAATATCGTCACCTTGTTGTCCAAAAGGTTTGTTCTGCTCATTCTCATTTCCGTAATCATCGCCTCCCCGATTGCCTGGTATTCCATGCACAAGTGGCTCCAGGACTTTGCCTACCGGATCAACATGAACACGATCGTGTTCTTTGTGGCGGCAGCTGGAGCGCTGGCGATAGCACTGGCGACAGTCTGTATTCAGGGAATCCGGGCGGCTGTGGCTAACCCTGCACATTCACTCCGTAACGAATAAAAAAAAGCTCTCATCAATTTTCAGTAAAAGCTAAAAATATCACTTATTTAATGCGATCAAAATGAAGTGCGATAAATGGTTGGTTTGAGTGATATCTCAGTCAAACTGAATTCCCAGCAGGCCTAATAAATTGTATAATGGATAAAACTTCAACGGAGGAGTGAAACATGGCTGAACCAATAAGAATGGTTGATGTCAGCCTGGACAACATGTATGAATCACCCTGCTGCGGAATCAAGAATCCCGAGCATAAAGGATATAAACGGAAGACGAACTGGCTGAAAACCTACTTCAAGAAAGGTTTCAGAGCGAAAGTGCTGTATATGGAGGATAACAGACAGTTCGGTTACATCGAATATCTCCCGGGTCAATACGCCTGGCGGGCGGTTGAGGCCGATGGCTACATATTTATCCACTGCATCTGGACGTTCTACAAGAAATACAAGAAGAAAGGCTACGGAAAGCTCTTGATCCAGTCCGCAGTAGACGACGCGAAAAAAGAAAAGATGAAAGGAGTGGCTGTGGTCGCCCGGAAACGCCCATGGCTGGCAAATAGTGATATCTTCCTAAAAAATGGCTTCAAAATCGTGGACACAGCGCCACCGGATTATGAGCTGCTGGTGAAAAAATTCAAAAAGTCTTCCCCGGATCCAAAATTTAAGGACAACTGGGAAGAGAAATTGAAAAAGTACGGGGAGGGTTTGACCATCATCCGTGCGAACCAATGCCCTCATTCTATCAAGTTTGCTGACGAAATAGCTGAAACGGCCAAGAATATCTACAAACTGAAAACCAAAATAGTCGAACTCAAGACGCACATGGATGCCCAGAACGCTCCCATTCCTTTCGCCGTGTTCGCGATCATTTATAACAGCCGGATACTGGCTGACCATCCGATCAGTCGGACAAGATTCAACAATATCATGAAAAAGGTTTTAAAATGACTGAAAAATCCAATGCAATTTTCAGGTTTTGTCTACGCGTGAAAAGCATCATTCTAATTATTTTCCTGATTTTACTCTTTGGATCTCATCATCGTTTTTACCTGTGAATTGACAGATAGGAATACAAACGTTTTCATCCCTGTCCGGAAAACCTTTGACGCGATATTCCAAGATTGAAGCTCCAGGAGTGGCCGCCAGGAGGATAAACCGAATTACAATGTATAATAAAAATCTTAAGAGGAAGTGAGAAATGAAAAGAATTTTCATAACATTATTATCGATATTTATCATTCTGCCATCTGCAACATTGCTTTCCTGCACAATGTTTACTCTAACAAAAAATGGTAAAACCTTAGTTGGAAATAATGAAGACTGGAGCAATCCTAACACTAAAATTTGGTTTATCCTGCCTGAAAACGGAAAAAATGGAATTGTCTATTTTGGTTTTGACAATTTCAGCCCCCAGGGAGGAATGAATGATAAGGGACTGGTCTTTGATTATATGGCTACCCCACCATTAAATGTAAAAAATTCACTGCATAAAGAGACTTACAGAGGAAATCTGATGGATAAAGTAATGAGAGAATGCGCCACGGTGGAAGAAGCACTCAAACTCATTGATAAGTATAACCTTAAACATTTTAGAAAATTCCAGGTGATGATAGTGGATAAGTCAGGGGCATCTGCGATAATTGAGGGAGATGTTATACACCGGAAAAAAAATAACTTTCAAGTATGCACGAATTTTTACCTCTCTCAACTGAAACAAGGAGAAGTCATCCCGTGTGACAGATATAAAATCGCAACTAAGTTATTGAATAAAAATGAGTTAACAGTAGATGCATTCCGTAATATCCTGGCGGCTGTTCATCAAGAAGGAGATTGGGGAGGCACGCAATACTCAAACATCTATGATGTAAATCGTGGTTTGATTTATCTATACCATTTTCACAACTATGAAAATGTCATCATAATAAACCTTGAAGAGGAATTAAAGAAGGGGGAACACACGATTGACCTGCCATCACTGTTCCCAGATATTTATGCAGCAACTAAATACAGGAAAAGATATAACTCAAAATAAGATAATCTGTGTGTTTTAATTTGTGATCGGAAAAGCGGAACTCCGGCCAGGCCTCACCTTTATAACTTAAATTCTCTTTTATTTTTGAACGTCCGGGTGATCTCTGTGACTACACCGGCTTCGATGGCGTCTTGACACATTCCTATACAGTATCCAAACCTGAGCATAAAAAGAAACAGAAAAATTTCATTAGATAAATAGCATTGTTCTACCCAAGTATTTTATTTTAGATTTTTTCAATTGACTTCCCGTCTTCAGCAACATAAATTAATAATAAGAATTACCAAAAAGGAGGAAAAAGTGGGGAAATTGATCCAAACAAAAAAATCATTTCTTTTTATTTCACTGATAGTCATTTTCAGCGTATTTCTAGTATCCTGTGAAGGCGAAGGGCAGCAAGAAGAGGAACCATTAGATACTAATCAACGGCCAGTTGCGACATTCACCGTCAGTCCAGATTCCGGCGTAGCCCCACTAACGGTCATACTCGATGGCTCAGCCTCTAATGATCCGGATGGAGAGATTACTGATCACCTCTGGGAATTCGGAGATGGAACCAGCAGCAACGAAATGGGAAATATCGCTAATCATGTTTATGAATCATCAGGGTCTTACACGGCAAGGCTCACAGTGACGGACAATGATGGGGCAACAGCCAGCGCGACAAAAACAATTACATACGAAGAGGGATTCCTGTGGGAAGCTGAAATCGATGATGAAATCGCCTATTATTCATCCCCCGCTGTGGATGCGGATGGAACGATATATTTTGGCACAGGTGCCTATTTGTGGACGGACTGGGGCAGTCTTTACGCCTTCAATCCCGATGGTTCAATGAAATGGAAGCGGGAGCCGGACACAGGCGACAATGTCTTTTCACCGGCAATAGGACCGGATGGCACGATCTATGTCCAGGGGAGTACCAGTGCCCTTTATGCCTTCGACTCAGATGGGAATCGAATGTGGAAATATGTAAATTATGATTCCTATCCTACGTTTCTCGAGCTGGGCCATAGAACGCCGGCCATTGGCCAGGATGGCACGTTATACGTGAGTGCGGATGGCCTCTACGCGGTTAATCCGGATGGCAGCCGGAAATGGAAACTGCAGTTACCTGCTGTAGCCTGGAGGTGTCGCGCATCACCTGTCATTGGTCCGGATGGCACGATTTATGCCGTGGTAGAGAGCTGTGCGCTTGATGAGACAAAGCTCTGTGCCGTAAATCCAGATGGAACATCACAATGGGAATTTTTGTTCGATTCCGAAACGGAAGTGTCTCTGACTTCGCCGGCAATCGATAGTGATGGAGTGATTTATTTCGGGGCTGAGGAGTTTGTTGATCCATATGGAGGATTTGTGTACGCCGTTTATCCAAACGGCACCAAGAAATGGAGACACGTCGTCGAGGGAAACTGGCGTCGCATTCGGTCTTCACCCGCCATCGGGGCCGACGGGACAATATATGTCGGAACCACGGGTACAGCTCCACCTACCTCGATTAAGTTCCTTGCGCTCAATCATGATGACGGGACCTTAAAATGGACATTTGAGACACCAGCGCCTGGCCAATATGCTGCTCCTGATATCGAATGCTCACCGGCCTTAGGAGAAGATGGAACGATCTATTTCAGCTCCATGGGTAACCTTTACGTCCTCGACCCTGATGGAAATGAGCTATGGACTCTGGGGTTTTCCGGCATGGCCCATTGGGTGTCGCCGGCACTCCTGGATGATGGAAGGCTTTACACCGTTAAATGGACAACTTCCGAACAACAAGAGCATTGCAGCGCCCTGTGGGCTATACAAACACTGAGCCTTGGCTTAGCCGACTCGCCGTGGCCAAAATTCCGCCGCAACAACAGAAACACCGGAAGATACAACGACTAGATAAGTGCTTGTACTGATATCCTGAACAGGACGGATATCCTTTTCCCCTAAACTCTAAATCTGTTTATCATGCCGTGCTGGAGTGAAAATCTGCATCGAACAGGTTTCCAGCCAAGCAGATTTGGTCACCGATTTTAAGCGTTTTGTAGATATTGCCAGCCATGCCGGGCGAAATAGAAAATTAAGAAAAAACCTTTCAGAAAATGAATGTTTAAAACCGAAAAACCAGGTTTAAAAAGGGATCTGATCTTTCTTTTTAGATTTTAAACTCGCGTTTGTCCTTGAATATCCTTGTAATCTTAACGACAATACCGGCTTCTGTGGGATCCGGACAGCGGATGTATTCCGTGGTCACACCCTCGAGGTCGATGACTTTTTCATAGGGTGTTCCTTTATAAAACCAGGGATAGATGGCTCCGCCGGCTAAAGAAGTTAAAACTGGGTCCAGAGCACTTCTCAGCCAATGACACATATTTCCCATGCCCTGGGGCCAGGTAAATTTTTCTCCTTTCTTGTGACACCGGGTTTTTGGACCCACCTCATAGACTTCGACTTCAATGTCGAACCTGCGGAGAATCAAAGGCGCCTTTTCACCCGAGGAGGCCTGCGCCACAGGAGATACGGCTAATCCAACTGCGCCGCAACCGGCTTTTCCCAAAAATTCTCTTCGTTTCATAATTCCTCCCGATGATTATTTTAATGTGCAAAGCACTGTGTGACCTTTGCTGATTTCTACGATAATCCTAAAAGAAGCGACATAAAGTTTGCGTTCTGGATATCTTCAGATTGCCAAAAAAGAGACAGGCATTATACCGACAGTTTTTTAGATATGATCTTATCCCATATGATTAAGTCAAATATTATTGCTGAACCTACGCCAACAAAATAGGCGACGAAATCATAGGGATCAAATGTACTGCCGAACACTCCCGCTCCTCGATACTGCAAATATTCAATGAAGGCTCCGAAAACAAAAACGCCAGCCCCAACTGCTATCTTCTGCCATGTCTGATTGACATTCAGTGTAAACAAAAAATAGAGGAAAAATGGAAGAAGAATATCAATGAGATAGCCTAAGAAAAAATCCTTAAAAGGCCCCTTGTATTCCGGCCCGATGACGAAATGCAATAGGGCGACTATAATCGCCAGTGCAACAACAAACGTTCTCTTGTGATTTTTTGATCTTTTAGCATTCATGCGAAATGACAAACCGAGTGAAACCGCGATTTCCTCTTATTTTTTGACTTCATTCATACCTGAGCGAATCGACGGGATCGGCAATAGCGGCTTTGATGGACTGGTAGCCGATGGGCAGCGCCGCAATAACAAACGAAAGCAATCCGGCAAGAATGAACAACCAAAGATTGAGACTCGTTCGGTAAGCAAAATTTTCCAGCCACTTGTGCATCGCATACCAACCGATAGGCCAGGCGATGATATTGGCCAGCAGGATCCATCTGGAAAACTCTTTGGAAAGAAGGATCACGATACTCGAGACTGTGGCTCCAAGGACCTTTCGAATACCGATCTCTTTAGTTTTCTTTTCAGCCGTAAAAGAAGCGAGGCCGTAAATTCACAGACAG
>JASFPJ010000133.1:0-8481 GCA_050116035.1 Candidatus Aminicenantota bacterium
GGCTGTTACAGTCGTCCCGATATTAGTACCCAGTGTATAGGGAAAGATTTTTCGGAGTGTCAACACTCCGGCGCCAGCTAGGGGAACAATCAAAGAAGTTGTTATTGAACTGCTTTGAACTACAGCAGTAATAATCATGGCCATAAAAAATGCTGTGACATCATTTTTAAACAAGTATTTATCAAGGAAAATCTCGATTTTTGTCAAGACCAAGGACCTCATGATTTTCACGATCTGAATAATCGAAAAAAAGAGGAGAATAAGTGCGAGAATCATGGTTATGACTGGATAGGGAATGATAGATATTATGGGTTCAATTAGAGGTTCTGTGGTCGCTTTAATCGGGCTTAAGAACTTGATTCCACCAATGCCGACGAAAAGCTCAGACAGAACACTCGCCGATTTTTCAAGGGGATGAAAAATCAACTCCAAAGGGAAGATGATAATCACTGCCAATATATTAAAGAAATCATGAACTACAGAAGCAGCAAAAGCTCTTTGAAATTCGATTTTGCGTGTTACATGCCCGATAGAGACAATTGTGTTTGTGATTGTGGTCCCGATGTTAGCTCCCATTATGATGGGAATAGCACCTTGGAGAGTCAAAACTCCACCTGCAACACATCCCACAGTGATCGAAGTTGTCGTCGAGGAACTCTGAATTATGCTTGTGGCCAGTATTCCAATAAGAAGTCCTACCACAGGATTTGCTGTGGTTTTGATCAGCGATTCGGCAAATCCCTTTCCCATATGCTTGAATGAGGTCCCCATCAATTGGATAGAGAAAATAAATAGATAAAGAATAACAGCTAGCAGGAGTATCTTTTTGATTGTCCCGATGCTCATCATGTCATGCCAATTTTCCCAGGAATTAAAATGATTTTTTTTAGGCTCCAAATTATCATAAACAAATAATTTTTTCACCAAAAAAACTACTTTTCTCTACAGTACAGAAAAGATATGAATTGGAGAATTTCATAATGCATATAAAACAATGTGTGAAAATAAATTTGAAAAAAAAGAATTTTCCAGAAAAATATGAAATATTCTATGCGATGGTTAGGCTTTCTCTATACGAAATCATCTCAGCACTCAAATTGTCTGATTTTAATTTGACAAAAAATGATATGGCGTCTGGACTGAATTCTTCGGAGAATTTTCTTTCACGAGATTGCCGCGCTTCGCTCGCAATGACAATACACGCAGCTGCCCTCATTGTAAGAGTAGCAATCGATGTGGTTGAGCCGTGCTCGAATTTAAATATTCTTAATCAGAAAAATGGAGATTCAACTCCATTCAGCTTTATTTTTTTATGCCAACAAGGTCGAGCATGAAGGCGTACTCCATGGCTGTCTCTTTGTAACGTCTGAATCGCCCTGATACACCACCGTGTCCGGCTTCCATATTGGTGTGGAGAAGTAGAATATTATCATCAGTCTTCAGCGCTCTGAGCTTGGCAACCCACTTGGCGGGCTCGAAATACTGCACCTGAGAATCATGCAATCCTGTCGTGACCAGCATCGCCGGATAATCCTTGGCTTCCACGTTATCGTAAGGAGAATAGGAGAGCATGTACCAATAGTATTCTTCGTTTTTGGGATTTCCCCATTCATCAAACTCGCTCGTTGTCAGCGGGATGCTCTCATCCAGCATGGTCGTGATGACATCTACCCACGGGACTCCGGCAATGATCCCTTTAAAGAGGTCAGGACGCATATTCAAGACAGCACCCATCAACAATCCTCCGGCACTCCCTCCCATGGCAAAAAGCTTATCTGGATTCGTGAATTTCTCAGCAATCAGGTACTCCGCACAGTCGATGAAATCCGTGAACGTGTTCTTCTTGTTCAGGAGTTTCCCCTCTTCATACCAGTAGCGGCCCATCTCCGAGCCTCCGCGGATGTGGGCCAAGGCATAAACAAAGCCTCGGTCCAGAAGGCTTAAGCGGTCTGACCTGAAACTCGCACTCCCAGTGGAGCCGTATGAACCGTATCCGTAAAGAAGGAGAGGATTATCACCGTTCTTTTCCAGGCCTTTCCTGTAAACCAGAGAGATGGGAACTTTTGTGCCGTCTCTGGCTGTGGCGTAATGTCTCTCTGCGTGATAATTAGCAGGGTCAAAATCGCCAAGGACCTCCTGCTGCTTGAGAAGCTCTTTTTCTCTGGTGTTCATGTTGTAATCGAAGACAGAGCTGGGGGTGGTGAACGAAGTGTACCTGTAGCGGAGCAGGTCTGTATCGAATTCCGGATTCGCGGACATTCCAGCCGAGTAGGTCTCCTCCCCGAAATCAAGATAATGCTCGGACCTGTCCTCCCACTTGATGACCCTGATGTTTGGCAGCCCCTTTATACGCTCACTGACAACAAGGAAATCCTTAAAAATTTCAAACCCGCCCAGCATGACGTCATCACGGTGAGGGATGACTTCTTTCCAGTTCTCTTTCGTGGTTTTGTCGATAGATGTTTCCATCAGCCTGAAATTCTTGGCTTTGTAATTCGTCCGGATATAGAATTTATCCTTGTAATGATCTATGCTGTACTCCAGACCTCTTTCCCTTGGCTGGATGATCTTGAACTGGCCCATTGGATTGTTGGCGTCCAGGAAGCGGTATTCATCGGACATTGTTTGAGAGGAAGCGATGATTAAGAATTTTTTCGATTTGGTTTTGCCCACATAGGTGCCAAACGTAACATCCTTTTCCTCATAAATCTCTTTATCTGTGGAAACATCTGTCCCCAGAACATGCCTCATTATCTTGTACGAGCGGAGTGTTGTCTCATCTTTGAGCGCGTAAAAAACGGTTTTGTTATCATTGGCCCAGGTCGCCCGTCCTGATGTCACAGGAATCTGGTCGGGGAGTAATTCTCCGGTGGTCAGGTCCTTGAAATAGATCGTGTACTTTCTCCGGCTGACTGTGTCCACACCATAGGCGATGAGTTTATTGTTGGTACTCACTGAGTGACCCGCGACGCTATAATAATCATATCCTTTGGCCATCTCGTTGACATTCAACAGGATTTCTTCGTCGGCTTCCAGAGTCTCTTTTTTCCGGCAGTAGATCGGGTATTCGCCTCCTTCTTCATAGCGAGTGTAGTAGTAATAGCCATTATCTTTGTAGGGAACAGATATATCTGTCTGTTTGATCCGGCCGATAATCTCATCGAATAGCTTCTCCTGAAGCGGCTCTGTGTGCTTCAGGACAGCGTTTTTGTAGGCATTCTCGGCTTCGAGGTACTCGATCACTTTAGGATTTTCCCGCTCGTTCAACCAGTAGTAATTATCGACTCGTGTGTGTCCATGGATCGTTAATTCCTTGGGGATTATTTCTGCAACCGGGGGCTCAGCCTTTTTGGCTGGTGTGCAACTTGAGACAATTAAAATTGAAAGGAAAACAATGGCGTATACGAAAAGTGTTCGCACCTGCCAGGTGTTGGATGTTGATTTTTTCATAAATACCTCCTTTTATATTATTGTTCCCAATACTCGCTTTTATCACTGGAGCATATGATTGTCAAATAAGAAATCAAAACAGAAGAAAACTATTTGAAATATTTAAAGAGTGATGACAGAATAGGGTTCACCATTCTGTTTTTTCAGGAGGAGATTCATGGCAAAAAGATGGTTTTATGTCCTTTTCATCGTCTGTTTTTTCCTTGTGTTTCCTGACTTATCTGCGAAAGATGCCCCACAAAAAAAAGAGACTTTTGCACCTAAAGACCCATCGGTTTCTGTCACTCAACATGTGATCCGCATTAACGGAAAAGAACTGAAGTATACAGCCACCGCTGGGTACATGGTGCTCAAGAGGGAGGACGGCAAGCCCCGGGCCAACGTCTTCTACATCGCTTACACCATGGATGGTGTCAAAGACAAAAGCCGACGGCCTGTCACTTTTGCGTTTAATGGAGGACCGGGTTCATCCTCTGTCTGGCTTCATATGGGAGCTCTCGGCCCGAAAAAGGTCCTGATGGATGATGAGGGATTTTCTTTTCCTCCTCCGAACCGTCTGGAAGTCAACGAGAACACGCTGCTGGATGTGACTGATGTGGTTATGATCGACCCGGTTTCCACCGGATACAGCCGCGCAGAGAAGGGAGTCAGGCCGAGTGAGTTCCACGGCGTGAATGAAGATGTCGAATCGGTCGGCGAGTTTATCCGCCTCTACATCACCAATAATGAGCGCTGGGCCTCTCCTAAGTTCGTGCTGGGTGAGAGCTACGGCACGACTCGCGCGGCGGGATTGTCCGGGTTCCTCCAGGGAAGGAGTCTGGGAATGTACCTGAACGGCATCATACTCGTTTCGTCCGTGCTGGACTTCCAGACAATCTCTTTTATGCCCGGAAACGACTTGCCCTACATGCTGTTCCTGCCTACCTACACAGCCACCGCCTGGTACCACAAAAAACTCCCCGCAGACCTGCAGAGCAAAACTCTGCGGGATGTCCTGGATGAGGTAGAAGAATTCGCCCTGAACGAATATGCTCTGGCCCTGCTCAAGGGAAATGAGATTCCAGAGGGAGAAAAAAAGGAAATCATCGGGAAACTATCCCGGTACACTGGTCTAACTCCTGGCTATATCGAGAAATCCAACATGCGCATCGCTCTCTTCCGCTTTGCCAAAGAACTTCTCCGTGAAGAACACCTCGTTGTCGGCCGGCTCGATTCCCGATTCAAAGGACAGGATGCGGATTCTGCTGGAGAAAGTTACGAGTCTGACCCGAGCAGTTACGCCATTCTCGGACCGTTTGCCACAACTTTCAAACATTATGTCCGGACCGAACTGAAGTACAAGAGCGAGCTGCCTTATAACATCTACGGGAATGTCCGCCCCTGGAATTGGAGCGTGGGCCGAGGAAGAACTCCGAGTTTAAGCGTCGCCGAAACACTCCGCCAGGCCATGAGAGACAATCAATTCCTCAAAGTCTTTTGCGCCAACGGATATTATGATGGAGCGACTCCCCATTTTGGGACCGAATACACATTCACCCATATTGGGCTGAATAACGAGTTCAAAGACCGTGTGAGGATGGGCTACTATGAAGCCGGACACATGATGTACATCCACAAAGCGTCGCATGTGAAGTTCAAGAAAGACATCGCCGAATTCATCCGGTGGGCTTCTGGAAAATGAAAGGTTTTCCCCATATGTAACTGCTTTCACTAGGTAGTTTGGAAACTAAATTCCCTTAAAAATGTTTCTAGTAATTTTACCGTAATTCCAGCCTAAATTAACATTTGCTGGCACACAGCTGACACACGGGGATAAGTCTAGTCTTAAATAAATCACTGGACTTCGAATCCAAAGGTCGTGGGTTCAAATCCCATCGCCTCCACCATCTTAAAATCCCTATTTTCCCCAGGTAATCACGTCTCTTTCCTTGTTTTGCGTTTTAACAAGTAACGCCACAATTACAGCTTAATTAACAGCTTTTTGTGACACTATTGTAACATTGGGAGTGGTCTTTCTGGTCACTTTCCAGTCGAAGATTTGAGGTTACAAAATGCTTATTTAGTTGAAACAAAACGCTTCCCAACAAATCCATAATTCAAATTGATAGCTACCCAAGGGCGCAAAGGACATTCTCTGAAGTGCATCCTTATAGAGTTGTACATTGAGGAACTTCTCCAATTTTCATTGACGCAGAATCTTCCCTGTGCTATTATCATCTTTGTTGAAATTGAAAAGAATTGTTCATTAGTAAGAACAGGCCGAAATCTTAAGGGATCAGGGAAAATTTCAACAAGAAAAGACTAAATCCCTCCCTAACGAAAACTCATACATAAAAAGGAAACCAGAATGAATATTTACGTAGGCAATTTATTACTGGAGGCCACTGAAGACGATTTGCGACAAGCTTTCGAAACGTTCGGGCAGGTCACATCTGTTAAAATCATCACAGATAAGTACACCGGCAATTCGAGGGGATTCGGATTTGTGGAGATGTCCAACCATCAAGAAGCTAAAGCCGCAATCTCCGGGCTTGATGGGAAAGACTTGAAGGGGCGCACTCTTAAGGTCAACGAGGCTCGCCCTCGTGATGACCGCCAAGGTGGATTTGGAGGTAAGAGACGCTTCTGATAAGCGGCACTCGGATTTTCAAGACCATAATCACATTTTGCACTAAGCATACTGGGAGATTGCTTGGTTTGCCCATTTGTACTAATAAATTCGTAAACACATCTATTATTCCGGTCAATAGAAGGGGAAATTCTGCCTGAAAGATGCCTAATTTATCTTCGTGATTGTTTGCTAATGTCAGGGAGTTCAATTACCAGCCTCCCTTGATATAGAGAGAGATCCTAAGTGGAATGTAAGGTGTTGTGTTCAACTATTAAATTCATAAAAGGAATGATGAATAAAAAGATAAGAGATATAAAATAAATATGGACAAAGACAAAACGCATCAGTTCATTTTAAAAGGAAAGAAACAAGGATATCTTTTTTTTGAAGGAGTAGAGAAATCCTTCCGGGATGCTTTGAATACTGGAGAGAGTTTTGATGATTTTCTAAGTTCTATGGATCACCATAGGATAAAAATACTCAATAAAAATAGAAAAATTCTTCCTAAAAAAGAAAAGAGCGACTTTATTTCTTACAAGAATCTGGAAAAAACCACCGATCCTGTGAAGCTCTATTTTAAGGATATGGGCAATATCCCGCTCTTAACACGGGAAGAAGAACTAGCTATTGCAAGGAAAATTGAAAGAGGCGAAAAGACCACGATCAAGGCTATTTCCAAAACACGATTTGTTCTTACAAATGTTCTTTCGCTAGGAGAGATGATAAGGGAGAAGCCGGATATTATTGAGAAAATTTTTGACTTTAGCAAGAATAATAATGCAAAGGGAAACCTGGAAGAAAGAATATTAGAGGTTACAGATAAAATCAAGAAAATCAGAGAGATAAATTCCCAACTGGAGAGCATCCCTTCAAGGAATAAAAATGATTTCACACGGAAGCGTCTCATAGTCAAAATGAGCCGTCTCATCAGAGGACTTAATATCCGTAATAGATACAGAGAAATGATTATAGAGGATCTCAAGGATAGACTTAAAGTTATAGACGAAGCAGAAGAAACAAAAGGAGAGCTGAATAAATCAATTTCTCAAGACGCAGCTAAAAAAGAAAAAGAGAAGCTGAATAAGAAAATTCGAGAAATCAACAAGCTTCTGAGGCTATTTCAGAAAGAGATCGGACTTGATTCTCAGGGTTTAAGGAAAACACTTTGTGCCATCTCTAAAGGAAAGAAAATCAGCGATCAAGCGAAAAAAGAGCTTATCACAGCTAACTTAAGATTAGTGGTTTCCATTGCCAAGAAGTACAGCAACTACGGACTCCAGTTTCTTGATTTAATTCAGGAAGGAAACATGGGCCTAATAACAGCTGTGGATAAATTTGAATACAAAAGAGGGTATAAATTTTCAACTTATGCACATTGGTGGATAAGGCAGGGAATAACTCGTGCCATTGCTGACCAGGCAAGGACGATAAGAATTCCTGTTCATATGAATGAAGTCATAAACAAGTTAAATAGAGTTTCGAGAAGCCTTGTCCAGGAAAAAGGTAGAGAACCCACATGTGAAGAGATTGCGAAAAAGATGGATCTACCCGTCTATAAAGTACATAAAATAATGAAAATCTCCCAAGTGCCTTTCTCCCTTGAGACACCTATTGGGGAAGAAGAAAACAGCCACCTTGGTGATTTTATCGAAGATAAAGTCATTCCCTCTCCTCCCGATACAGTTATTCAAATTAATTTGAGAGAAAAAATTGAAGAAGCATTGAAAAACCACACCCAAAGAGAGGCAGCTATTTTAAAAATGAGATTCGGATTAGGAGACGGAAATGAACATACCCTGGAAGAAGTCGGTCAACAATTCAAAGTTACTCGGGAGAGAATCAGACAAATCGAGGAGAAAGCTTTGAGGAAATTGAGGCAGCCAAGTTGTAGTCGAAAACTGAAGTCTTTTATAAGTGACTATTGAGAATAAATGCTTTGTTCCAAATACTTAACACTTCCCTTCCCGTCGGGGAGGAAGAAAAAAGTAATTACAGTCCATGAGTTCAATAGAAAAAACAGTTTGATGATTAAAGGAGGTTACAGTGAAAGAACTAGTTGAATTGATTGCCAAAGCATTAGTGGATAAGCAGGACAAGGTGCAGGTTTCCCAATTAGATGGGGAACAGAGCTCAATCATTGAATTAAAGGTTGCTCCAGAAGATTTGGGTAAGGTTATCGGAAAACAGGGCAGAACCGCCCAGGCTATTAGAGTTATTCTAGGAGCTGCCGGGATGAAACTGAAAAAGAGATTTAATCTTGAGTTAATCGAAAAAAAATAATTTGGTCAGCATAGAAAAATGATATCTATTAGTGTTTAGTAACATTTGCCCAGTTATCTTAGGGGCTCATTTTGGCAGGGACTAAGAGCTAGGACAAATTAAAAGAAAACATGCGAAGAAACAAAGGATAGTAGAACGCG
>JASFPJ010000134.1:0-8198 GCA_050116035.1 Candidatus Aminicenantota bacterium
ATCGATGATGAGTATTCCTTCATCGGAGGATGCGACAATGTAAGTATCCTGGTACTGCCCCAGGACTCTTGGGAAAATCCTTTTATCTTTTTCTGGAGAAGGAAACAGGCCTTCCCAATCCACCGGCCTTCTTTCCGCTGACTGGAAACTTCGCCCACTCATCTCCTCTTTTATCTCCGGCCTGCGTTTTTCTCCCTCCCGGATGGGATAAACTTTTTTAATTCCCTGTTCCTTCAACATGGCTTTTTCTATGCTGTGGAGGACGAGTTGAAAAAAAGGACGGGAATCCCTGAACCTAACTTCAGCCTTTGCAGGATGGACATTGACATCCACATCATCGTAAGGACAGGAGAGAAAAAGGAAAGCCTCAGAGTTCTGGTCTTTCTCCAAGAAACCTCTGTACGCTTGATTCAGAGCAGCCTGGAGAATCCTGTCTTTGATCATCCGCGTATTCACAAAAAAGAGTTGGTGTGTTCTGTCTCGACGTCCTAAGGGAGGGATCGAAGCATACCCGGACAGATGTCTTCCTTCCTCCTCATGGTCAATTTCCATGAGATGCTCCACAAGGGATTTTCCATAGACCTGAAAAATCCTTTCCTTGAGAGTCTTGACAGGAGGATAATCAAAGACTTGACGTTTTCCATGGATCAAAGAAAATCTTACCTTATGATTCGCGAGGGAAACAAAGGTCAAGTATCTGACGATCAAGTTCAGCTCAGACCTTTCTGAACGCAGAAATTTCTTTCGTGCGGGCAGGTTGAAGAATAAGTCTCGAACTTCAACGGACGTCCCCACTGGAAAAGCGATATCTGAAACCTGGACAACCTCCTCTCCTTCTCTTTCTATAAGAGTTCCCTTTTCTTCTTTTCCATCCGCAGTCCTTAAAACAATCCTTGAAACCGCAGAAATGCTGGGAAGTGCTTCTCCTCTAAAACCCAGAGTGGCTATGCGGCTGAGGTCTTCAACCTTTTCGATCTTGCTGGTTGAATGCCTTTCAAAACACAGAAGAGCGTCCTCCCGGGACATCCCATGCCCATTATCTGTAACCCTGATGAGTTTTTTTCCCCCGGAAACAAGCTCGGTCTTCACATCTGAAGCTTCGGCATCCAAGGAGTTCTCCACCAGCTCCTTCACTGCAGAAAACGGCCTTTCGATGACTTCGCCTGCAGCAATTTTCTGCGCCACTTCTTGAGGAAGAAGATTAATATTTGTCATGGTCTCTATTTTATCCTTAATCCTGCCGGCTATCCAGTTCAAACATAGTGGCATTTCATAAAAAAACAGTTGGCTTGTCAATAGCATTAGGGGACGTTCCCCAAGGTACCACCTCTTGTATTGGGACTGTCCCTTTAAATCCTTACTTTAAAAAGAATGGGGTCTGTCCATCTTCTTTATAAAAAGAGGTGGTACTTTGGAAAACGTCCCCATATTTTATTTAACTGAAACAAAAGGGCTGTCTTTAAGATACACGCGCCACAACCTTTCCCGTCCTTGTCTGATGCCAACCCGAGGCCTCCACAGCAGCTCTCTTTCTCTCTTTTCTTTTCTTAAGCCTTCTTTAATTAATAGAGGGGATTTTGAGGAGGAAACCGGCAGGTCGTTCACAGCGAGGTCTACACTCAATGCCTGGCAGAGTTTGGCTGGACCTGAACACAGATTTTTAATCTCGTCAGTTTTCCGCCTCGCCTTCATCAGCGAAATCCCTTCGAGAGGTTCCAAAGCCCGGATCAGGACAGCCGCGGGGAAATTTTCACTCTCTGTGACCACGTTGAGCATATGATGCATTCCATACGTGAGGTAAACAAAAGTCCTGGCCGGCGGACCATACAGCCTCTCGCTTTTTTTTGTCCGCCCTCTATGCGCAAAGGAGGCGGGATCATCTTCCCCGCAATACGCTTCGGCTTCCACGATTATTCCTGATGTCACTTCTCCCTTAAAAGCCCGAACAAGAACCTTGCCGATCAGGTCTTCCAGAACGTCCAGAGTCGGACGCGCGTAGAATGAAACAGGAAGGATCATTGGGAACGAACCATGAGATTCAGGAGTGAGTCTGACTGAGGACTTTGCCTCTTGTCCCTCTCTCATCCACCTGTGTGATCAGCACTTTCACATCATCTTTTTCACTATAAGATGACGAGGGAACACACACTCTGAAATAATTAGAGGTCAAAACTTCATCCTGAGTCTTTCCTTTCTTGACGACGACGGCCTCACATTCCTTGCCTGAAAAATTTTGGCGGAAACCTTCATTCTTCACCCTGGACATTTTTCTCAGACTCGCCGACCTCTCTTTTTTCACTCTGTCATGGACCTGTTTCCACGAGGAAGCGGCTGTTCCAGGGCGAGAGGAATAGGAAAAAACATGAAAATAGGTCAGCGGTGCTTGTTTTAAGAATGTACGGGTGTGTTCGAACTCTTCCTCAGTCTCTCCTGGAAACCCGACGATGATATCGGCTCCCAGTGAGGCACTCGGAGATTTTTCTCGCAGATTCGAGAGAATCTTATTGTAGGCTTCCACATTTATCCTCCTTCCCATGCGGCTCAGGATCTCATTTGACCCGCTTTGGAGGGAAAGATGAAAATGAGGGCATATTTTCTTGTCTGTCGTGATAAACTCAATCAGGGATGGTTTTAAAAACCGGGGGTCCAGAGAACTCAACCTTATTCTTGGAAGCCCCTCTATGTCACTAATCTCATGGAGAAGATCAAGGAGGGAGCTCCGGGGTTTAAGGTCCAATCCGTAGGAATTGAGGTGAATCCCGGTCAGGACAACCTCCTTGAAGCCTTGGGCATTGAGCTCCTTGATCCGCGTCATTATTTCTCCCATCCTGACACTTGCACTTTTTCCTCTTACGCTGGGGATGACACAAAAAGTGCATCCAAAATCGCATCCATCCTGAATTTTCACCAGGGCTCGAGACCGGAATGCAGAGGTTGATATTTCATCCCGAGGGCTGGCAAAAGACAGAATCTCTGTTGTGATATTCTTTTTTTCTATGTTGTTGAAAACTCGCCAGATCCGGGCCATCCTTTGAAGTTCCTCCGGGGCCCTCTCGGCATAGCATCCGGTAACGATCAGCTTGGCTGCTGGATTCAGACGCAATACTTTTCTTATGAAGCTTCTCGTGTCGCTATCCGCGCGACTGGTCAAAGTACAGGAGTTGACCACAACGAAATCACTCTGCAGAGAATCTTTTTCAAGTTTCAAGCCCTTCTTCTGAAGCGCATCTGACCACCAAAAAGCTTCTGCTTGATTCACTCGACAGCCGAAAGTCTGGATTGAAAACGAGGTCATATTTTTTTCTGGATGTCCTTTGATTGGGTCTCGACTCGAGATGCCATTTTCTCTCGATACTCCTTCAGCTTTTCACTCAGAGAGGGCTCCTTTAGGCCTAAGACCTGGATGGCCAGGAGTGCAGCATTCGCCGCACCGGATTTTCCCAGACCCATGGCCGCCACTGGAATCCCTTTTGGCATTTGTACGGTGGAGAGAAGAGCATCCAGGCCGTTTAATGCGGGGCTCTCGACAGGGACTCCGATAACAGGACGGATGGTGTGGGCCGCCACCACTCCCGCCAAATGAGCCGCTTTGCCCGCCACTGCGATGAATACCTCTGCGCCATCCTCCTCGCAGGACTTTATTAGCTTGATCGTCCTCGCAGGAGACCGATGAGCCGATGTGACTTCAAGTATGAAAGGAACATGGAATTCTTTGAATATTCCTAAAGCATCCTTGATAACCTCAAAATCCGAATCACTTCCGATAAAAACAGCGACTTTCATTCTCTTTACTCCTTAACGGCACCGATATCCTTCCGAAAATGCATATCCTCAAAGGATATTCCAGAGATAGCCTTGTATATTTTATCTAAAGTCTTGCCGAGATTTTCTTCCGAAGCGCAAACTCCGACCACTCGCCCTCCATTTGTGTAATATTCTCCATCCTGGTATTTTGTCCCGGCGTGGAAGATCGTGATTCCAGGTATTCTCGAAGTTTCTTCGAGTCCATCTATCTTCTTCCCTTTTTCGTAATCCATCGGATACCCGCCTGAAGCCAAAACCACGCACGCAGACGCATGAGGGCTCCATTCTATCTGTCTCTCTCCTGCGGTTTCTTCCACGATGGAAAGAAGGACATCAATAAAGTCACTCTCCATCCTCAACACCTGGGGTTGTGTCTCCGGATCTCCAAAACGGCAGTTATACTCAAGCACTCGAGGTCCTTCCTCTGTGAGCATCAATCCCACATACAGAACTCCCTTATACTTTCTTCCCTCTTCACGCATGTGAGTCACAGTGGGAAAGACGATAGACTCCATAATCTCTGAAAAGAACTCTTCATCGATGAAGGGAGACGGAGAAATGGCACCCATTCCCCCTGTATTCGGTCCCTTATCTCCTTCGTAGACGGCTTTGTGGTCCATTGTCGTCACAAGCGGGAGGACATGTGCTCCGTCAGAGAGGACGATGAATGACGTCTCCCTTCCCCTCAAGAATTCTTCCACAAGAACTCTTCTTCCCGCCTCTCCAAACTTTTTCTCCACCATGATCAGATTGATTGCGGATTCGGCTTCTTGATGATCCTTGCAGATGATGGCTCCTTTTCCCGCAGCCAGTCCATCGGCTTTAACGACTAAAGGGAATGAGAACTGGCCTGACGTGAGAACCTCCACTGCCTGCTCCGGAGAATCCGCCACTCTGGCTCGGGCAGTCGGTATGTTGTGACGTTCGAGAAACTGCTTGGCAAATACTTTGCTGCCTTCCAGCTCAGCTGTTTTTTGATCCGGACCGAATATGCGCAAGCCTCTCTTCTCAAACTCATCAACTATCCCCAATGTTAGAGGAAGCTCAGGTCCCACTACAGTCAGATCAATCTGTTTACTTTCTGCGAAATCCGCCAGCTCTTTGATGTCGGAATCACCGATGGGGACATTCTCAGCGATACCCATCATGCCTGGATTTCCCGGAGCACAGAAGAGCTTGTCAAGTTGAGAGCTCTGGGCCAATTTCCAGGCCAACGCATGTTCCCTTCCTCCTGAACCAACCACTAATACTTTCATCTCACTATCCCTTCGTTTTTACATTGAATAAAATTCAAGTTGAATCATTCTGACAAAAAAGGATCGGCCAGTCAATGCACGCCGGACCTCTTCTTCATGTATTCTTCTCTAGGTTCTCCTTGAGCATTTCTGCGAAATCCGGGTAAACAAACACACTGTTCAATATTTTTGACGCAAGAGGCACGGCTTCTTTCGGAGGAAGACAGAATTTCATCTCGAGAAAATTCTTGCGGAATTCTTTCACTTCCTCTTTAACATCTTTATTCCTTATCACGACATCCGCGATCAATCCTGAAAGAACATCGAAATCTTTCTCTTTCATTCCGAAGCGTGTCATTTCCTGGACACCCATCCGGATTCCACTCGCCTCGAGGAATGTTTCATCATCCGGTAAAGCTTGATAATTCGTGACGATGTTGTTCTCTTCAAGGCGGCGGGCGATTTCATTTCCAAGCCCGTACTCTCTCACCCGCATCAGGACTTGATGTGTCTCTGTGAATCCATCCTTTTCGTCTCCTTCCACCTGAATTCCTTTATCTTTCAGAGACCGGGCAAAGGCTTTCGCATTGCTCCGGACCTGGCTTTGGTATTCCTCCTTAAACTCATTCATCTCATATACAGCCACTAACAGCGCCAGAAGGGTTCCCAAATGATGATTACTCGTCGAGCCAGGGAAGGCCCGGCCTTTGACATCCAGCCAGAGTTTCCGGAGCGGGCTTCCTTTGGGGAAGTTCCCTGCGATGACTCCCCGCTGGGGGCCAAAAAAGGTTTTATGCGTGCTCCCGGTTATGACATCCGCTCCTTCCTGAAGAGGAGTCTGGAACGCCCCGTAGATACCCAGGACATGAGCCATATCATACATGATGACCGGGCGCACCTCCCAGTCCTTGACCAAGTCCGATACAAACTTCACAGGCTCCTGATAGATGAACATGCTCTTGCCAAAAACCACGAGTTCAGGTTTATGCTGTTCGATGAGCTCACCGAGTTTTTCTGAGTCGATTTTATAGGGATTCTCCTTCAAAACGGGAAAATTGATGACATTATCCTTTCCTGTTTCAGGATTCTCGGCCACATAATTGAACAGAGCGCCCATCGGTTGAGAGCTGAGATGTCCCCCCTTGGTCAACGCATTGTTCATGACCAGCCTCATCTTCCGCATCGGTTGGCCCTCAGGACGGTTGCGATTCAGAAAGCGCACCATTCCCTTGAAGACGACTTCGTTGGCCATTTGACCGCTTATCGTCCTGAGCTCAACCTCTGTGCAACCGAAAAATCGAACGAATTCCTGCCGCGCTTCCTCCTCAACATCTCTGATAAAATCCGTTCCTTGATAAAAATAGACCTCTTCACCTTTCATAGTCCTGTGCTCTGCGTAGCGGCCGGAGGGGTCGGAGATCTCACACATTTTTACCAGGAGAGAAGGGGTTGTTTCCGAAGGGATGAGGTTAAACGATTCGCGCTGTCGCCAGTCATTGTTCTCACTTATTTTATTCGATAAAGACTGGATCTTCTCATGAAACGATGACATTCTTCTTTCTCCTCTTTTTTAAGGTTTAAAATTTCTTTCTTCTAAATCAAGTATTTTCTGGATCCGGTCCTGATGTCTTCCGCCCTCAAATTCTGTATCCAGCCAGATTCGAACAATATTGAGCGCCTCATCCAGAGGAAGGATTCTCCCGCCCAGAGTCAGACAGTTTGAATCGTTATGACACCGGCTCATCTCAGTCGAATATTCATCCAGACAAGGAGTGGCCCGGATCCCTTTGAACTTATTGGCCACGATAGCCATTCCTAGACCCGTGCCGCAGACCAGTATGGCTCGGTCTGATCGGCCGGAACAGACGCTTTTCGACGCTTTCTCTCCAAACTCAACATAATTCACCTTTTCTCCGGGACCGCAACCGAAATCCTCATACTGTATTTCTCTTTCAGATAGATAGGCCAGAATGCCCTTCTTGAGTTCATACCCTGCATGGTCCGAAGCAATCGCGATTTTCACATCCTTCTCCTTTCTCAAAAGAACAAATCCATTTTCCCTTCTTTCTAGATGTGTCATTATAACAAGATTTCAATGAAATAAAAAAGGGCCTGGTTGCGGCCGCGAGAGGTGAATGAGTCGTCTGGATTTAAAGAGTATAGGTGCAAAACCAAGAACTAAAGATGGATCTCTCAGAGAGGAACGGTTCCTTATATATATGAAGGCTTATGCTTATTTCTTTACTGGTTCGTCCTGTTTTATGAGAGAGGAGGCTTCCGGGAAAACCTCGATGGCCTTTAAAACAACCGGGTCATCCCTCTGATAAGCCCACCATCCATCTTCTTGGCTCCAGAGCGTGGAAAACATTTCTCTTTCCAGCCATCTCTTAATTTCTGCCGTTGTCGATTCAAATTCAGCCGAATCGTATTCGATCTTGCTCTTCTTCAGAAAGGATTTAAAATCCTCGATGACTTTTGCGTCGGCTCTAAAATCCCGCCCGATAACTGTCTTTCCATCGACATTTTCGGTCTTTTCCCGCTTTTCCCGAGGGAAAACAAACATTTTCGAAAGAGGCGTTTCCTTCCTCACAAATTTTCTCGCATACGAGAAGAATGCTCCTTTATAAAGAAAATAGTAGATGATATCATCTAGAGAAGATTTCACTTCATAGTCTGGAGATATTCCTCCCTGCCCCAGAACCTTCCTTCCCCCAATCGTGTACCTCACTTCTCTTTCTTCCTCAGGGGCCTTCTTGCTCAAAATGTAATCCTCGATGTGAGTATAATCTCTCTGGATGGACCGGCCACTCGGTGTGAAATATCTTGCTGTAGTCAGCGCCACGGCGGCATTATGGCTAATCGGGAACACTGTCTGAACGAGGCCCTTACCGAAGGAATCCTCACCGACAATCAAACCTCGATCATTGTCCTTTATCGCTCCACTGACGATCTCAGGGGCACTGGCACTGCCTTTATCAATCAATATCACGAGGGGTGTCTTCTCATATTGATTGTCTTTCAAGGCGCGAAACTCCCTGTTGAAATCCCTGTGTCTTCCTTTCATCGAGACGATCAGAGCGCCGCTAGGCAGGAACTCGTCTGAAATCTCTATAGACTGAACAAGAGTGCCTCCTCCGTTTGTCCTCAAATCAAGTATGA
>JASFPJ010000135.1:0-8181 GCA_050116035.1 Candidatus Aminicenantota bacterium
AAACATCCAAGAATGCCTCAAAGGAGCAGATATCCTGATGGTAGTCGTGCCTGCTATCGCCCACCGCTTCATCGCTCAAACTTGTGCTCCATACCTCAAAGAACATCAAATCGTTGTCCTCAATCCTGGGCGAACAGGAGGAGCCCTGGAATTCTTTAATGCACTCAAGCAGCATGGATTGAGGCGATTTCCTTTTATCGCGGAGGCACAGACCTTCCTGTATGCCTCACGAGCCCTTGGACCGGCCCACGCCAAAATATTTTCCATTAAAAACACTGTTCCTCTCGCCACCCTTCCTGCGTATTGGATTCCCGGCGTATTAAAGGTGATAAACCGGGCTTTCCCCCAGTTCATTCCCGGGGATAACATCTTCAAGACAAGCTTTGAGAACATCGGCGCTGTTTTTCATCCAGCCCTCACCATCCTGAACGCGGGCTGGATCGAAGAGACTCATGGGGACTTCGAATATTATATTCAAGGAACGAGTGACTCAGTGGCTCAGATTCTGGAGAAACTGGACAAAGAACGCCTTGAAATTGCTGCAGCGCTGGGCATCAAAGTCATGAGTGCCAAAGCCTGGCTCTACACCGCGTACAGCGCCACTGGAAAAGACTTGCGTGAAGCCATCAATGCCAATCCCGGGTATTCAGGGATCAAAGCTCCTGACAGGCTCCATCATCGTTATGTGGATGAAGATGTCCCGATGAGCCTTGTCCCGCTGGCATCTCTCGGCAAGATGCTGAAAGTGGAAACCCCCACAATCAACGCAATCATACATCTCGCCTCTGTCATGAGAGGAATCGACTTCTGGGAAAAGGGACGAACAGTCGAGAAATTGGGAATCAAAGGTATGAGCATTAAAGAAATTCGTCTCCTGGCTGTCACTGGAGAACTCTAGATTGGCTGTACCTCGAAAAAATTTGATATTAGGCGCCTCACTCGGGAATTGTGTCCATGTGGCCGGCATCCTGAATTTCCTCAAACTCGCCCGGCATTCAGGCCATGAGACTCTTTTCCTGGGCCCGGCTGTTTCTGTTGCCAAATTATCCGAAGCCGTCGAAAAACACAACCCGGATATTGTCGCAATCAGTTACCGTTTAACTCCGGACGTATTGAAAAATTTATTGGGCACTTTAAGAAACGATATCCAAAAACATAGATGGGAGAATAAAACTTTCGTCTTCGGCGGCACTCCTCCCACTGCAGAAGTGGCGCGTCAGAGCGAACTGTTCGAATCTGTCTTCAGTGGCACTGAAACTTTGGAGGAAATCACTTCCTTTCTCAAAGGCAAAGCAGAGAAGACAAAGAAAAGCGATATTCCTCCCCAGACTCTTATCGAAAGAATAGAACAAAATGGGATATCCCCCCTCCTTCGGCATCATTTCGGATTGCCCACGGTTAAAGAAACAGTCAAAGGGGCAAAGGAAATTGCTCTCTCTGAGACAGTGGATGTCCTCTCCATCGGACCCGACCAGAATGCTCAGGAAAGCTTCTTTCGTCCTGAAGAGATGAAAAAAGGTCAGGATGGAGCCGGAGGCGTCCCCTTGAGAAAGCCAGAAGACCTTGAGTCCATTTATCAGGCCACACGATGCGGCAACTATCCCCTTCTTCGCTGTTATTCAGGAACCAGGGATTTAATCCAATGGGCTGAGATGTCTCTGAAAACTATCCATATCGCCTGGGGCGCCGTTCCCCTTTGCTGGTACAACCGGCTGGACGGCCGTTCCAATAGATCCCCTGAAGAATCCATCAGAGAAAACCAGCAGGCTATGAAGTGGTACGGCAGTCATGGAATTCCACTTGAAGTCAACGAGTCTCACCACTGGAGCTTGAGAGATGCTCCGGATACAGTGGCCGTCGCGGCAGCCTTCCTGGCTGCATATAATGCCAAAAAAGCGGGCGTGACACATTATGTGGCCCAATACATGTTCAACACACCCGCCCAGATTTCGCCTCTGATGGATTTGGCGAAAATGCTGGCCAAGATCGAGCTTATCGAATCCCTTCACGATGAGAATTTCACCAGTATTCGGCAGACAAGAACAGGTCTGGCTTCCCTGTCTCCTCATCCGGATGTGGCTAAAGGCCAGCTTTCATCCTCATGCGTTTTCCAGCTGTCTGTGGAGCCCAAGATCATCCATGTTGTCGGTTTCTGCGAAGGTGACCACGCTGCCTTTCCATCTGATATCATCGAGAGCGCGAACATCACTCGTGGAGTGATCGATAACTATTTTCTAGGCCCCCCCCGGATACTCACTGACCTGGAGATTCAGGCCCGGAAGCAAGAGCTTGTGGAAGAGACAAAGATTCTCCTGAGAGCCATCCAAAATCTACCTCCAGATAAAGAGCAAGATCCCTGGACAGATCCCAAAAACCTTGCCCGGGCAATCCAGTTTGGCTTACTGGATGCACCTCATCTCGCAGGGAACGAGTATGCAGCTGGAAAGATTATCACTCAAATCAAGAATGGAGCCTGTTTGACAATCGATCCAGATTCTGGCAAGCCCATGAGTGAAAAAGAGAGAATCTCGCGTATTCACACGGCTGCCAAAAAGAAGAAATGAAAGAAAATCGCCTATTCTGTAAGGATGGGTATCGGAAAAGTCTCATTCTCGAATCGCTCGGATTGTACTCAAAGACCTCGGTCAGCATACTTTTAACTCCCATTTTTGAGTCAAATCCAACGAGAGAAAAATCATGAAAAAGACCTCCACGCTCAAATTCGAGGACCACTTCCAGGTTTCCCAGGAAGACCTTCTGAGAATGTTGAACATCTCTCTTTCCCGGGGCGGAGATTTCTCAGAAATTTTTCTCGAGTATAAAATCTACAACCTCATCAACATGGAAGAGGATATAATCAAGGAAACGGCAGAAAGCATAAGTCTCGGATTAGGCATAAGAGTCATTTCAGGTGAACGAACCGGATACGGGTACACGAATGATTTCTCATTAGAAAAAATAAAAAAAGCCGCGCTGACAGCCGCCTCGATTGCCGACACTTCCCACACGAGAGATTTATCCTCTCTGACTCCAGCTCTCTTTCATCACAACTTCTATCCTGTGCGTGAGCCACTACACCTTGAGCCATTGGAGAAAAAAATATCGCTGGTTAAAAAGAGCTATCACTCAGCCATGAATTCTGACCCAAAAATTAGAAAAGTGAAAGTGTCTCTCCTGGATCAAACTCAACATATGAGAATAGTCAACTCAGAGGGATTAGATATCACAGACGTTCGTCCTCTTGTGAAACTTGTCTGTCTGGCAGTGGCTGAAAAAGAGAACAAACGAGAGGCCGGTTCCTCTGGGGGAGGGGGAAGAATTGGCCTGGAATATTTTTCAGAAGAATTAACTCCTGAAGAAATTGGCCAAGATGCCGCAGAAGAAGCCCTGTTCCTCCTGGAAGCGAAATTACCGCCGGCCGGGGAAATGCCCGTCGTTCTGGCTCCCGGACACAGCGGAGTCCTGATTCATGAAGCGGTGGGACATCTTCTCGAAGCCGATTTTAACCGAAAAAAAACATCGGTATTCTGGAATAAAATGGGAAAGAAGGTAGCTGACAGTCGAGTTTCGATCTATGATGATCCGACCATTCCACATTCTCGCGGCTCTTATAACATAGATGACGAGGGCACAATCCCACAGAAGACTCTTCTCATCAACCAGGGAAAACTCACGGGTCTGCTCCAGGACAGGCTTTCGGCCAAATTAATGAAGAAAGCTTTGACAGGGCACGGCAGAAGACAGGATTACACCTGTATTCCGATTCCACGGATGAGCAATACTTATGTGGACAAAGGAGAGTATATGCCCGACGAGATCATCAAATCCGTCAAAAAGGGATTCTATGCCCACAAATACCAGGGAGGGCAGGTGGAGGACTCGGGAAAGTTCACTTTCTCTGTCAGTTCTGGCAACCTCATAGAGGATGGGAAGCTCACAGCGCCTGTGAAGCAAGCCACGCTCATCGGATCCAATATTGATATCCTGAACAAAATAGAGATGATTGGCTCTGACTTAAAATTTGGCCTTCAAACAGGAACCTGCGGTAAGGAAGGCCAGTCGATGCCAGTCAACGATGGCTGTCCAACCCTTAAAATCACCAGGATGACAGTCGGAGGCCAGGATTGATGAAAGAAAACAACCAGATTAATCTTATGGAACTGGCCGAAGACCTTGTGAATTTTGGAAAAAGTCATGGGGCGGATGAAATTGAAGTATCCATCCTGGATGGTTACGAATTCAGTGTAGATGTCAGATTCGGTACGATCGAAAATCTTGTGGAGGCCGGGTCCAGGGCACTCGGGATGAGAGTGATTAAGGATAAAAAAACGGCTTTCGCCGGTTCTTCTGACTTATCCAGGGGGACGCTCGAGCATCTAATGAAAAACGCTATCAAACGGGCCACATTAGCCAGCCCGGATGAATTCTCAGGTCTTCCCTCTCTTCCCTCAAGAAGTACAGACATCTCTTCCTTAAGCCTTTTTGACCCTGAAATCCCAAACCTGAATTCAAAGAAGAAGATCGCTCTAGCTGTAAAGGCTGAAAAAATTGCACTTGCAGACAAAAGAATAACGAACACACACGGAGCTAGTTTTGAAACCAAGGAAATCAAGACTATCTTAGGCAATTCAAACGGATTTCTTCAGGAATACAATCAAACCGTTTGTGGATTGAGCCTTGGTCTCCAGGCAGGCGAGACAGACAACAGGGTCGAAGACTACTGGTTTTCTATAAAACGACACTACAGTGAACTGGAACCTCCAGAAGAGGTGGCCAGAAAAGCTGTACAAAGAACAACTCGCCAGTTAAACCCAAGAAAAATCAAAACCCAAAAGGCACCAGTGATATTCGAACCGATGATGACCTCCTGGCTCATGGGATTTCTTTTTGTGTGCGTATCCGGAATTTCCATATACCAGAAAACTTCCTTTTTGGTGGATAAACTTGGAGAGAGAATCGGGAAACGCTCCGTGAATGTAATGGACAATGGTCTTCTCCCTGGGATGCTCGGAAGCCGCCCTTTTGATGCAGAAGGAGTCCCCTGCAAAAAGACTCCTGTTATAGAGAATGGAATCCTCAAAAACTACCTGTGCAACACCTATGCAGCCAGAAAGTTGAAACTGAAATCCACAGGAAACTCGACTGGAACCGGAGTCAGTCCCAATAATTTTTATCTTGAAGCCGGAGAAACGCCGCCAGATAAGATCATTTCTTCACTGGAAAAGGGGCTGATTCTGATAAGGACTCTCGGTCACGGACTCAATCCTGTGACTGGTGATATCTCAAGAGGCGCGTTCGGACTGTGGGTAGAAAATGGAGAAATCACCTATCCGGTTTCAGAAATAACAATATCCGGTAATCTTGGGGAAATATTGAATAACATAGAAATGATTGGGAACGACCTCGAATTTCAGAGCCCTATCTGTGGCCCCACCATCAAAATACAGGAATTGACTGTGGCTGGGGAGTAGGAGTCGACTATCTTAATTTCTTCTTTGTTAAAGAAAAAACAACGGTGAGCACAGCTCCTAATCCCATCAGTACCCAGCTAAGCACGACTAGGTTAGGGGTAAGTAGCCTTATGAGAAAGCCGCCAACCAATAAAACAATACCCAAGAGGCGCATGTCACCTCCTTATATTAACCCACTCCCTTCTTCACGAATCCGTTAAAATGCAAAACATCATCCAATCTTCTCTTCGGCACATGTAGGCGTCCCTTGCTGTCTTTCCAATACTTAACGGAATCTTTCATTTCCTCAGTTACCGGCTCTTCATCCGGATATCCCAGCGCCAGCACGGAATCGACTTTATAATTTCCCGGGATCTTTAACATCTTCTGAATCCTGTTTATATCTGCGTTGGCTATCCAGCAACTGCCGACGAGATCTTCCCATGCTGTGAGAATCATATTTTCCACCGCGGCTCCCACATCCCGTTCAAACCCACTCTTTCTGATATCCACATTGACTAGGATAACAACATAAGCCGTCGGTTCACACCCTGGCTTTGGGTTCCCCTCAGGGGCGATGTACGCGGCCCATCTCAAACAGGAAAAGAGCTTCCTTCTGATCTTCTCATCATCGATGACCACGAACTCGAGAGGCTGAAGGTTGGCTCCTGAAGGAGCCAGCCGAGCAGAGTTGACAAGTTTCTCGAGGATCTCCCTGGAAACAGGGTCTGATTTAAACTGGCGTATCGACCTTCTGGAAAGCATCAGTTCGTACGAACTCATCATTCCCCTTTTGAATTTCACTCTTTTAATCCAAAACCCTCATCTTTTAGTCGTGAAATCACACTATATATTTATTTTTACTCTTTATTTTAACCCTGCGCAAGGATGGACTCTAGCTTTTTCGCATACTCTCGACTGGCCTTGTCTGGAGTCACGATCTTGATCTGGTCAGGAGAGCTAACACCCAGCCCTAACTCAGCGGCTCTGTGAATCTGGTCATGTTCGAAAATTTTCCGCCCCATGATGGTCTCATTCGAGCCCAACTCTTTTAAAACAGCAACCCCGACTGCATCGATGGCCACACGGTCAGTGCCGGCCAAGAAAACATTGGCTTCCTTCCTGGTTCCTCTCGATGGCCCCCCATCCACGAACGCCTCGATTCCATCAAGGACAATCAATCGGGGCGTGTAGCCGAGATTGATCTCAGCAATCATCTTTCTCATTGGACCTTTCCTCTGACTGTGGAGCTCTCTCATCAGTCTTTTTGGCGTCATTCCGACAGACAACTTCAAGGACAGGGTGAAGTCCCCACCATACGCATGGGTTTTCAGGCAGCAGGTGGAAACGATATACTCCGCATCCACAACTGGCTTGGGAATATAAAACCCCTCTTTCCAGTGGTTCCCGGCTGGATTGAAGTGGACCCAATCTTTCTCCTCTAATTCTTCGAAGTTGATAATCCCGAAATCGAGCTCCTTGGCCAGCTGAAAAATTCCCTTCTCCTCCATGACTTTCTCAGTCAGTGGTGGTCCACTCCTCTCCCCGACTGTAAACTGCGTGGCTCCTCTTTTTCTGAGGTCCTTTATCAAAGTGGCTAATGTATCATTATGAGTGGATCCAGGTGTAGGATCAGCCGTATTAAAATTTGGCTTCACCATAATCTTTTTCCCTTTGACCGAGGGAAAATTAATAAGCTTTAAAATTTCATGAACACCCTCTTCACGATTCTGCGTTATCAAAAGCGCAATTTCTGCTTTTTTCTTTTTCTCGCTCTTTAAAAGAGGACTATACCCGAATGCAGGCAGACTGGCCAAACCTATCACAGATCCTTTGATGAACTCTCGGCGATTCAGTGTCGAATTTTTTATTTTTTCCACAGATTCTCTCCTTGACTTCAATTTAGTATTTTAATTATACCACCTTCCTGTTCATCTGGGAAACAGAGGAATTAATTCTCTCTAAGCAGTCCTGTCCTTCAAATCCGGCTCGCCAGCCATAATGAAAGATCAGCCTCCGACATGGCTCCGCTTGTTCGACCACGCTCAAGGCCTTTAACAAAAACCAGGAATGTCGGGACACCTTGAATCCCGAATCGGGCGACAATCTGTGGGTGTTTGTCCACGTTGATTTTCAGCACTATGAGTTCCCCGGCCTTTCTCTGGGCAAGATTCTCCACAACAGGATGCATCATATGGCAGGGAGCGCATGTGGGCGAGTAGAGATCCACCAGAACAGGAAGGCTCGAATTCTGCATGAAGATGGCGATTTGGCCGGGAAGTGGCTCGATCACGGTCCCTGGTTCAGGGAGCTCGTTTTTGCAACGGCCGCAGACCACTTTTTTCCCAGCAATTCCCAAAGGATAGTTATTCGTCGCTCCACAATCCGGACAAACAACCTTTACTTTTTCCGCCAATGCGTCAATTCTATCCTTACAATCTTAATTGAGACTGAAAAATTAAATATAGCATATCGCTTTTTACTGAACAAGCGAGATGCGATCAGGCTATTTCTGATTGGATTCTACTCTTATGACGGCGGCTGTGTTGATTTTTCATCCAGGCAGAATTAAAATGTCTAAAAACTCATTAGGATGCTCGCGTATGGAAATTCTCAATAAAGAAGCCACCCCAAAGAAAGAGGTGGAGTCTCCAAAACAGCAAAAAAAAGGAAATATTCAATGAAAAATTCAAGCATCAGCGATAAACTCAATCCAGTCTTCTATCCCCGG
>JASFPJ010000136.1:0-8135 GCA_050116035.1 Candidatus Aminicenantota bacterium
ATCAACTCCTCAATTTTGGCCACATCTACTTTTTTTACCTTCTTAATCTCGACATGGTGCTCTTCACTCAGCTTGTTATGCATATAAACTCTCTTTTCCAGCAGCACAGCTAGCTTCTCCTTTATCTTCTTTCTTTTTTCAAGGTCTTTGGTCTGTTCGTACTGTTTTTCCAGCTCCTTGATGGTCATTTCAATCTGCTTTAATTCCTCCAACATTTTCTTTGCTTCGTCTGACAGCTTTTGATCGGCTTTTACAGTCCAGGCCTGCGAACTCTCCTCGGCTGGCACGGCACTGTCTACGCTCTCCATGTCAGCCGGCTCAGGTTCTCTGACCGTTTTTGAGTCGGCAAAGGCGAGGATCAAGAAACACACCATCGGGAATATCAGCAAGAACTTTAACTTTGCCAATCCTTTGGATTTAGATTTTGTCATCATGGTTATCCTCCTTTTGATTTGTGATTGATTGAAATTGTTGGCTAATTCAAACAATTTCACGCCCACATGCTGCTCGAAGATGAGCAGTTGATACTTCGCTGCACTACAGCCCTGCGCAATGACTGCATAATCAGCCAAGTACTCATGTGTCTCTTTCAGCGATTTTTTGTATGGCCATACAAAAGGATTAAACCATTGAAAAATTGTGAGCCATTCCAGGATGAGTAAATCGATGGAATGATATTGCTTTATATGAATCATTTCATGGGCGATTATTCTTTGAAAATCATCACCTGAAATGTTGGATTTATTGATAAAAACATAATTAAAGAAAGAAAATGGCGAGCAGTCTTTCTCGATGAAGACGACTTTCAATCCGTTATATTTTTGAACACCGCTTTTCCTGATAAGTATGAGCACTTTGAGAAGCTGGTAAACAAAGCGGATAAGAAAGAACATCACACCCCATATGTAGACCAGCAGCAGAATATCAGAGATTCCCAGGGATTGAGCTGGCATGCGGCTCACCTCGCTGAAGACGATGGAACCTTCCAGCAACGGGCGCGATGCAATCGGAGACGGAATATTGATAAAAGGAATAACAAAGGAAAAGACAACAGAAGAGACCAAATAAAGCCGGTTTACGGCAAAAAAGGTTTCTTTTTTCAGGAAAATCCAGTAGACAGAATAAAAGAGTGCCAGACAAATTCCCGTTTCTATGGCATATAAAGCGAAATCATTCATTTTTTTCCCCTTTTTGCTTTTGGATTTCCCTGTAAATCATCTTCATAGTATCTTCTAATTCGGAGATACTCATGTCCTTTTCTTTGGCAAAAAACGAGACCATTTCCTTAAACGAGTCACTGAAGTAGTTTTCAACGAACCGTTTGAGGAATTTCCGTGTGTACTCCTCTTTGGATAGGACCGGGTAATACTCATGGGTCTTCCCGTAGGCTGTATGGGAGACAAAACCTTTCTTTTCTAAAATCCTGACAATCGTCGATACAGTATTATAAGCTGGTTTGGGCTTGGGCAAATGTTCAAGGACATCTTTGACAAAGCCTTTTTCCAGCTTCCATAATATCTGCATTATTTGTTCTTCGGCTTTTGTAAGTTCTTTCATGGTATAGGTATTATAAAACTAAATCTTTAGTTTTGCAACTATTTTTTTAGTTTTTTTAAAATTTTTCTTGTCCCTCTCCAAAGTTTTTCATTCCCTCTCTGTAAACGCTGGCTGGACGACATAAGTTTCAACGAGAATAGAAAGAATCATCCCCAATTTCATTTCGCAAGCAAACCTGTTTTTCACCAATATCACTTAAAATCTTGCAATATTCTATTTATCTTGATAATAAGAGTGAGCGACTGATGAAACGAAAAGTCCAGTACTTCTGTAAACAAGTCCACACCATACATTCAATCCGTCCCCCACTCATTATCAAAAAATTGAGCACGCATCATTTCGAATCAAGAAAAGGAGATTGCAAAGACAATGAAAGCCATTACCTTTGATTGTTGGGATACACTGCTGGCTGATGATAACAGCCGGAATGTGAAGAGGAAAGAGCATTTCGCCTCTTTCATGAACAAAAAAGGATTCCCTATCACTCCGGATAAAATGGATGAGCTTTTCAAAAAAGAAGCCGATTTATTCCAGGACTACATCATCGAACACAGGAAAACGCAGAACAGCAGAGCCAGAGTGAAGTCGATTTTGAGGATTGCAGGAGTCCAGGCCCAAGAGGCAGAAATCAACGAAATCGCCGCATACAGCGACCGGGTGGCTCTTGAATTCCGGCCTCCGGTTATCCCAGGGATAAAAGATGCGCTCGAAGTCCTAACGAAAAAATATAAACTGGCCATCATCTGCAACACGGGTTGGCATTCGGCAAACACAGTCAGAAATCTGCTCAGTGATTATGATTTTCCTCGATATTTTTCGCATTTGACTTTTTCTGATGAGGCCGGGGTGGCTAAACCCCATAAACAGATATTTGAGCAGACACTGGAAAAACTGGGGGGTAGGCCCGAAGAGGCCGTCCATATCGGTGACTCTGAATACTCGGATATCGTTGGAGCCAGGAAAGCTAACATGCGGGCCATCCTGTTCACGGGTGTCAACGATAAATACAAGGATAACAACTCAGCTGATTTGGTAATCAGCAACTACAACAATCTCGTCGAAATCCTGGAAAAGATGTGATGGAAAACCGTCTCTGGAAAAACTTGGAAAAACTCAAAGATGCTGTTCGAGGAAAAAAAATTCTTCTTTTTGGGCCTCCTGGCAGCGGAAAAGGAAACAGGTCACGCGACCTGGAAGCCCTGGGTTTGGTTCACGTCTCTTCGGGTATCGCCCTGAGAGCAACCATTAAGGATGACCCCGAGTCAGAGCTGTCAAAAAATGCGCGCTCCTGCATGGAACGGGGCGAGCTCGTCCCTGACGAGATCATTGTTCCCATCATAATGAACCATCTGAGCCAAGAGAAATGCCAGAAAAACGGATTTATCCTGGATGGCTTTCCGCGAACAAAAGTTCAGGCAGAAGCTCTGTTTTCAAAAATCAAGATCGACCTCGCTCTCTACCTGGATGTCCCACGGAAATTTCTCGTTTTCGGAATCATCGAAGGCAACAGGCGAATATGTGTGGAGTGCGCCACAGGATACAGCGATTTTGACCTTCCTCACATAGAAGGGATTTGTGATAAATGCGGCGGAAGGCTCGTGAGACGTGCGGATGACCAGGTCGAAACCATCGAAAACAGGTTGAAGCTCTATGATGAGCAGACAAAGCCCTTCCTCTCCTATATTAAAACTCATACAACTCTAGAGATCCTACCCATCACAGTGAGTGATAAAGATAAAATAGACAAGAAATTCTTGAAGACGCTGAAAGGTCAGGTTTACTGGGTGGACACAGATGAGGGAGGCAAAGCCAGAATGCTGAACCTTGAAGGAATGAGAGAGAGACTTCATAATCTACTGGCAGAAAAATTTAAATAAATGAACGTATGGGGTCAAACGTATGGGGTCAGGGCTAGACATTAGACAATTTGTTGCTACAGTTAGACCTCATTCATTTTAACTTGATGGAACCCAAGGTTTATTATCAAATGAGATACACTGATAAGGATTGGTGCCAATGTTAAAATGTCTAATGTCTAGCCCTGACCCCTTTTAACTGACCCCTTTTAATAAAATGAGCTGGAAACCCATCAACATCATCATCGAAAAGCTCAAAATAGGATATGTGTGCAGGATCATTCAGGGAGCTTACTGCAACGCGAAGTATCCAGAATACAATCTGTTTAAAGCATTGGCATTAAAAAGCGGGCTGCCCGGAAGTCCGGTGTTCAAGTTCACAACCAACAGGCAGGAAGTCACTCTGTTTCCGATGGGTCAGCACCTCGACCAACACGGAAGCGATGAGATCACTGACCTCTCTTCTTTGAAATGGGATTTTGTGAAACCGGACGGAAAAATTCCCTGGATCAGGAAGTTCCGTCTTCATGAAAGACAGTATCTCTCTGAGTTTGTGAAAGAAGGTCCAGTCCGGATCCATTTTCTCCCTCACGCAAAACGCCTGGCCGTTGGAGGAGGTCGCAACAGGATGCTGGCCCTGATGAAGCTGGGATTCAGGAATGCGAAGCAGTTTAAACAGGCCGAATGGGATGAAGCAGAGCAAAGATACGTAAACGGAGACATCGCCATCAATTATCCTGGAAAGCCAGTCTGGGATGATATCCCGCCCGATACATCCAAACAGGGATGGGTGGACAAGACCAAAAGATGGGATGATGCTTATCAACAGGGGCTGAGGCTGAACATGGAAGAGGTCTACAAAGCTATCTTTTAACGAATAACAGGGAAAAAATAGAGACAGCTTTTTTGTGTACACAAATGAGGAAGTTATACCTTTCATGTGGGGAAGGGACGAAACTATTGAATTCCCCACCCGTATTATTAAACAAAGCGAATAAAAAGAGGAGGACACATGTCTAAAAATAACATGGAAAGAAGGGATTTTTTAAAGGCCCTGCTTGGAGGGATATCATTGGTTGCTCTTGATTGGGATGCCTTTCCAAAGGGCACACAAGAGAGTAAAGGAACAAATGACTTCGATGCTGTGATAATCGGCGCCGGACTCGGGGGATTGAGCTGTGCCGCGGCCTTTGCCAGGCAGGGATTCAAGGCTTTAGTTCTCGAGCATCACAGCAAACCCGGGGGATACGCCACAACCTTTAAACGGAAAGGGTTTATCTTCGATGTCTCCCTGCATTCCACGACAGTCGGAGAACGGAATGGAGTCCATAACCTGATACCGGGCTTCCCTGAAATCAAAGATGTCGAGTTTGTGCCTCATCATCCCCTCTACCGACTTATATTGCCCGATTATGATATCCGTGTTCCCCAAAAAAATCTCCCCGAATACATTAAAATTCTGGTCGGCCATTTTCCTGAAGAAAAGGAAGGTATCCAGGGTATTTTCGACGACATGAAAGGCCTGACCGAAGACATCAACAAAATATCCAGAGCCCAAGGTCAGGTCAATATGATAACCTTTCGTAAAGACTATCCGTATCTATCACAGAGCGTCAATCAGACATGGGGGCAGATGCTGGATGCCCGAGTAAAAAACGTCAAACTCAAATCCATCATTTCTGCCCTCTGGGGTTATTTTGGGCTGCCGCCATCAAAGCTGGCCAGTATCTACTACGCCATGCCCACGATAGGTTATCTTCAAGAAGGGGGGTACTACCCTGTCGGAAAATCCCAAAAGATCAGCAACGCACTGATGAAATTCATCACAGACCGAGGCGGCAAGGTCATGCTCAGAAATCGGGTTGATAAAATTATGGTTAAGGATCATGCCGCCTACGGAGTGAAAACCGCCGATGGGAAGGAATATACAGGAAAGGTAGTGGTCTCTAATGCCAATGCTTATGACACGTTTCACACCATGATGGAAGAGGATGACTATTTGAAAAGTTATCTTGAGAGGATGGAGACATTTTCAGTCAGTCTTTCCTGTTTCCAGGTTTTTCTGGGATTGAAAAGAGACCTTGTGGGCAAAACCGGGATCAAAGATACTGAAATCTTTTACGAGACTGACTACGACACCGAAGCCAGCTACAAAGCTTATCTGAATGCAGATATGGAAAATCAAGGTTTTGGGCTCACCCTGTACGACAACCTGTACAAAGATTATTCCCCCAAGGGAAAAAATACACTGAACATCCTCAACCTCCAGGGCTACAATCACTGGGAAAAATACGAATCTGATTACTTCCAAGGAAAGAAAAAGGCTTACCGGAAAGAAAAGGAACGGATGGCGGATATTCTGATCGATAAGGTCGAAGAAACTCTTCTTCCAGGCCTGAGAAAAGCGATCGAGGTCAAAGAGATTGGAACTCCCCTGACAAACGTGCGCTACACGAAAAACTATCGAGGTGCAATTTATGGATGGGACCAGACCTTGGACAATTCCCTCCCCAGACGAGTTCCGCACAATACGCCGATTGAGAACCTGTATCTTTCCGGTGCCTGGACTCAACCCGGTCACGGTTACGGCGCCGTCATCCCGAGTGGATTGGAATGCTTTGGAGTAATTATGCAAGAATGGAAGAAAGAATGAGTCTTGCTGGATGATATGAATGAAGTTGATTCAAGAAGTCAGCATATTTCATGAATAGTTCAAAGTAAATATGGAGGTTCTAATATGAGACTAAAGAATAAAAATTCTTGTGCTCTAGTTTTATCGATTATTTTGTGCGGATTATTCTGTTTTCCTCCTCAGGGATACGCTCAAGACAAAATCAGTAAAATCGACAAGTTTGTGCAAATCTATCATAACTACGGCCGTTTTAATGGAACAATCCTGGTTGCCGAAGGAGGCAAAGTCATATACAAAAAAGGATTCGGCCCTGCGAATATGGAATGGAATATTCCGAACAAACCAGACACAAAATTCAGGATCGGCTCCATCACCAAACAGTTCACCTCCATGCTGATTCTTCAGCTTCTTGAACAGGGAAAGATTTCGTTAGACGGAAAGTTATCTGACTACTTACCCTATTACCGAAAAGACTCAGGAGAAAAAGTCACCATTCACCATTTGTTGACTCACACTTCTGGAATACCGAGTTACACCAGCATGCCGAATTTCTTCGAAGAAGTCAGCCGTGATCCTTATCCTGTTGATGAATTCGTCAAAAAATACTGCAGCGGAGATTTGGAATTCGAACCAGGCTCGAAATTTGTCTACAACAATTCTGGCTATTTTCTTTTGGGAGCTATCATCGAAAAAATCACTGGGAAAAAATACGAAGAAGTGCTGAAAGAAAGGATTATTGACCCGCTCGGCATGAAAAATACAGGATACGATCACCACAACACGATCATTCCCGGGAGAGCTACAGGATACTCGGTAACTTTTGACGGATATGAAAATGCCCCCTATCTGGATATGTCGCTTCCCTACTCCGCGGGTTCCCTGTATTCTTCAGTCGAAGACCTCTACTTGTGGGACCAAGCTCTGTACACAGAAAAGCTCCTCTCTAAAAAAATAAAAAGCCTCTTGTTTAAAGCGCATGTTTCCGCGATGGGCGGGAGCTACGGTTATGGATGGAGTGTGAGGAAAGTCGGTTTTCCTAAATCCAAAGACAAGGTGACGAGCATTTCTCACGGCGGAGGTATAAATGGATTTAATACTCTTATAGAGCGCCTGGTCGACCACAAACATCTAATTGTCCTATTCAACAACACAGGAGGAGCCCCACTGGCAGAAATAGGCGCTGGAATCAGAAATATTTTATATGGTCATCCGTATAGTCTTCCAAAAAAGTCAATCGCAAATGTGATTTATGAAGTCTTAGTTGATAAAGGGATTGAAACAGCCATTAAGCAGTATGAAGAGTACAAAAAAAATAATCCAAAAGAGTATAATTTTACAGCCAATGAATTGAACAGGCTGGGATACCACTTGATTCAAACAAAAAAAATCAAAGAAGCCATAGAAATTTTTAAATTAAACGTAAAAGTCTATCCCAAGTATGCCAATGGCTATGATAGTCTCGCAGAAGCCTACATGCTCAACGGAGATAAAGAACTCGCCATTAAAAACTACGCTAAATCACTGGAGCTGAACCCCAAGAACACCAACGCCATTGATATGCTGAATAAAATTAAAAAAGAAAAATAGTCGCGAAGAGAAATTTTTTGCCCCCCAATCCCTACCTAATCGCCCAGAGTCAATCCTGAAAGGGGAGGTATCACAGAGAGGTTCTCACTCCATGTACCGATAGATGTAGATGTAAATTTGTTATAGAATTCGAATAGAGTATTTCGACAAAACTTATGGGTTATTATCCCGCTCAGCTCACGACGATGATGATGCGAGCCAGACGAAACTTATCCGCATTCAGCAGTTGAACCGTCGCCGATTGACCATCACTAGCAATCGTAATCCGATAATCTATGTTTGCCTCTAATGTCTTGGGCACAATCTCAACTTTCTTGATTACAGAAACATTGAAATCTCCCGCACTCAGCTCAATAGTATTATCTTCTCTCAGATCAATCCTGTTCTGAAAATCTCTATAACTGACTCTACCAAGAGCGGTCTTTCCTGAAGCTCTAAGGCTATCCTTGGTTCCGGCAAAGTAATAAGCAGAATTTAATCTGGAGTCCAGCTCAGTTGTCGCG
>JASFPJ010000137.1:0-8132 GCA_050116035.1 Candidatus Aminicenantota bacterium
TCAAAATAATTTGCCTCTCAATACCCTGAATCCATTAGCATCCTTCACCCATCTAGATTCCAATTAGACAACAATTCTCAAGTCGTGTTATCGAGAGTGAACTAGCGGATTCCTTTTCATATATTTTCTTCTCGATATGACTTTTCGGCTTCGCATTAATCATTAATACTCAAGTGGATTTTATTGTCCTGCGACTTCTTATTGGAGGGATTTGTCTGACAGAAGTGGAACTGGGAGTGACACTAATATTTTTGGCTTGTTCTCCACAGGGTTCACGAGGAGAACTGAAACATTTTCTGATTGAAATGATTTAGAAAAAATGAAAAAGGGAACAGCCCCTTTTTTCAGGGACTATCCCTCTCATTCCTTTTATTAAGGAAGAATAGGGACTGTCATTCTTCTCTTATAAAAAGATAAAGGGGACAGCCCCCTTTTTTTGAGAAGAAGGACATCCTCTAAAAAAGGAGCCTGTCCCCTTTTTTTGAACAAAAAAAGCTCTTTCCTCCCGCTTCCTTTCCCCTCAATTACAGCCGCCCTTTTTCCCCTCTTTTGACAGCGCATTGAAGGGCTTATGGCATATAGCCCGGGGAGGAAAGAGCCATAAATCCCGATTCAATATTTCGATCCGACATCCAATCGAACGGTTATCTAATGCTATCGACTGAGATCACAGGAATAAAAATGTACTGATCCCCGTATCCTTCTAGTGAGTTATCCACTTCGAAATCCAACACGACTTCGGTCGAATCATTATCCAGGATGGTGAAGCTCACAGGAATCCTCACTTCCAAACCAGGATTGATCCCCAAATCAAAGGTGTCAGTGTAGACCACGATTGAAACAGCATCTATGACGATTATAATGTGAGTATAGGTTCCCGCTTCCAGGTCAACATCGACGACTTGCTCCTCGATATCCCTCAGGGCGAGTAGATCATACGTCTCTGTCCCTTCCCATAATGTGATCACAGAGCTGTCATCTTTCTGGACTTTTATCGCACTTATCGTGACATAAACATGCTCCAGACCCTCTATCGGCTGGTCAGTCAAGTAGAGCTGGAAGTTTCCACTGTTCTCAGAAGTGGAACATCCACCCAGGAGAAGGATTACAAAAAAGGTAAATAGAGTGAATTTTTTCATTGTCTTCCTCATACCTTTGGCGCTCTTTATATTAATAATCCATTTTCGGATTAAATCAATCACCCGCAGCGACGATTTCAGGGGGTGAATTTAGGGGTGAGATATTTCTTTATTGCTGAAACACAGAGAGGAGGCGGGTTGTTTTCAGGGGGTAGCCCTATTCACCCCGCCCTAAGGCCAACGCCAACAACGAATCAAATCAGGACACTCAATACCTCTCCAGGTACCTTGTGGTGAAATAGTCATCTTTCACGTTAGGATTGAACTGGATTTCATTTATTTTCAAGATTGACTTTCTGTCATTTTGTTTGTTGACCATGATCATATGGATGGGTCTGTATCTGTGATTGACGGGGTCCAGCTCTCGAATCTCTTTGACTGAGAGCTCCTTATGCAGCTCACCATCGAGGTCGTAATACACCGCTCCTCTTATGACATAGTCTTCTTTCCCGATGTAGGCTATCCTCTTGGAAAAACCATTCTCATCGGCCACATCTTCATCAATCGGCACCATTTCTATCTCCCAGCACAGAGCGCCTTCCATTTCTTTCTCGCTCAAAATCCTGTAGGTGAATTCATCCAGTATGGGCGGGGACATGTCTGCATAGGAAAATTCCGAGCCCATGAAGCTTTTGGCCCTCTCGGAGCTGACAATCCGCCTCGTCTTCCTGAGGGCTGGCATGAAGAGCCACATGTCGTCATCTTTTTCCTCGTAATCAAACACGAGAAGCCCTGTCCCTTTCACATCAGCCGGGGCGAGAAAACGGAGAAGTCTTTTTTCTGTGTCTCCATTATCGTAGAGCTTCGTCACCATCGCAATCTCCCTGACCCGCTCCCGACCTTTGCTGTCGATGATGGTCATGATTGAAACAGCCTCTGAACCTGCGAGCTTTGTCACTTCGAAGGCTTTGTCCATGATCTGCTTCGCGGTTAATTCTTCCTGGGCCACAAGACCCGATCCAAGAAAAAGTACCACTGAAAGTACGGCGAGCAGCTTCATTTCATTCATGTTATACTCCTTTGTTTATTGTTCATATGAATTTGTCTTAAAATAACGAGTAGGATATCATTATGAATGACCAGAGAAAGCATGGCAATGTCGTAAATAATATCATATTGAGATGGTCACACTTCGTTTGTAATGGCAATCCTTTGTGAGAGATTGCCACGCTCCGCTCGCAATGACAGCATTCCCTCCTCACCAACTGGGGATTGTTCCCCATCTCCACAATTTCCGTGTATTCCCTCGCCATGTGACCTCCTCAATTCTTTAAACTGACCATTCTGTTCGGTTCCAGGAAATCGGGCCTGAACACCAAGCAGAGCGCCGGGATGAGGACCAGTGCGCCAACAAGACAGGAGAAAATCGAAACCACAATCAGAAATCCGAAAAATCTTATGGGCAAGAAACCCGAGGTAAACAATACAAGAAAACCGATAATCACGGAGAAGGCGTTGAAGACGATCCCTCGGCCCGTTGTGGTCAGAGTCTTTTTGGCGGCGTCCTGAGGCAAGAGTCCTCTACGCCTCTCTGACCTGTATCTCCAGAGAAAATGAATCGTGTAATCCACGCCCACACCGATCATGATCGAGGACAGCATGGCCGTCGCCACGTTCAGCTCGATCCGGAATATTCCCATCAGACTGAAAAGTACAATCACCGAGAGTCCGAGGGGAAGAGAGGAAACGATTCCGGCCACAACCGATCGGAATAATACCATCAGAAGGATTCCCACCACTATGATCGCCAGACCCAGAGACAGCAGCTGGCCATTGACTATTAGCCGGGCTATGTCAGAGAGGATGAATGCGAATCCGCCGACCAGTCTTATCTCTTCATCGTTTCTCGTCATTTCCGTAATCTGCTCTTTGACTCTGTTGAGTTTTGGCGTGCTGGTGGTGTTGATCCGGGCGGTGATCAGCGCATTCTCATAAGGGAAATCAACCATTTTTTCGAAATCCTCCGGATCCCCGCTCATGGAGTAGAGCTCGAAGTATTGGGCCACAGCGTTTCGAGTATCGGGAATGGTATCATACCCTTCTTCTCCTTCATCATGGAGGGCCCGACTCATCATCCGCACCACCCTGGCAATAGAAGAGGTGTCGCCGACTTCGGGATATTCTCCCATCTCTTTTTCCAGGCGGTCAATCTTATTCATGACTCTGGGCTCCTTTATATCACCGTTGACAACCACAGAAACACTCTGCGCCCCGCCCATATTTTCACTGATCAGGTCTGCCGCCCTGACAATCGGAGAATCCTTGGGAAAATACCGATTCGGGTCTGAGTCCACATGGATAAAAAATATTCCTACGGATAAAACCACGGCACTGCTGAAGGCCGCTATGACAATGGCTCTCGGATGCATGGAGACAAAATTTCCAAAGAAGTGAAGAACACGGTCGAGTAACGGTCGGTGGCTGGCTTCATCATTCGCTCGAAAGACTGATTTTCCTTTGGGAAGAAAAGAAACGACTGCAGGAATAAATAATAGACTTGCCGCCAGAGCGAACACAATCCCGAATGAAGCCAGAATACCCAATTGTCTGCCTGGGATAATGACATGCCCGAGGAGGCAGAGCATCCCAGCAATCGTTGTCAATCCGGCCAGCAGGACAGGTATACTCAGGCTCTGGAATATGTTTTTCGCCAGTTCTTGGCTGGTGTATGGATTCCCTTCGACATTCAACTCCTGATATTTAGCGATAAGATGGATTCCATAATCATTGGAGACAGCGATCAAAAAAACGGGGACGATAATGGTAATAATATGAATCTTCCATCCAAGCAAAGGAATAATGCCAATCGAAACCAATATGGACATGACGACCACGGCAAAGGGCAAGAGAACGCCCCTGAGCTGTCTGAAACAGATAAAAAGAAACACAAGCATGATGAGCAGGGCCAGAGGTATAAGCTTGCGAAAATCTCCCTGTATGCTCCTGGCGGCGACATCTCTAGTATTCGGCAATCCTCCAATAACGACCTCCTCATCTCCTGGATTTTCTTCAATAAGTTTTTTAACCTCCCCCACGATGAAGTTGTCCTCGACATCGGTCTTCAGGAGGGCAATGACTGCAGTCAAAGTAAAATCCTTGGAGACCACAGAACCGTAGACAAGATCATTATCCATGATCTCTCTTCTCAGTTCCTTCTTCTGTTCCTCCGTTTGGGGAATCCGCTTGACCGCCGGGTTGACAATCATTGCGCCCTCTTCACCTCTGATGTCCTTCATTTCAAAAAGGGAAAGCACCTTATCCACGCCTTTGATCCTTTTCATCTGTTTGGAAATGGCCTTTGTGCGCAGGAGTGTTTCAGGCACGAGCACATCATCAGCCTTGATGATCAGCATGAGCATCTCTGTGCCCCCGAACAGCTCGTCAATCTCATCCGTGTTGAGCCTTGATGGAAGATCAGAGGGAAGCATAGCCTTCAAGTCGGATTCTATCTCAGCCTTTGGGATTCGAGTGGCAAAGAACACGGCAACAAGGATAAAAACTGGAACAATCACCCAGCGCCATCTCACGATTATATCGGCAAGAGCTTTCATGATTTTTTCCTTTTCATTGTCTGCCTTTTATCTGCAATGCCCTGGATACCGCTCAAAAACAGTATAGCGATTGTCTCCTTGAAATCGTCATAATACGTATCATCAAACTTGACTTTAAAAACATTCCTTAATATCGACTGAATCCTGAAGTTCATGAAAACCATAGAGATCAAGCTGGGCCCGATCATGCCCAGATGGTAGGTATCTTCTGGGTCAAGGCCAAATCCTTTGATGAGCCCGCTCATGATGCCGATCATCTGCCTTATTTTTTCCGCTTTGAGCTCAGCTAACTCAGGAAGATCCAGAGGAAGCTCGTTATAGGCCACTATTGCCAGTTCTGTATTTCCTCTGATGAAATCGACCATATGACTGATCAGTTTTCTGACACCTTCTTCAGTGGATTCTCCTTCATCGACCGCATCTCTTAACATCTGGGAATAGTGTTCAAAAAACTCCTCAAGGATGGACTTCAGGATGCCAGTCTTCCCTTCAAAATAATAGGAGATCATAGCGATGTTGACATTCGCTTCTTTCGCGATCTCCCGGACACCCACCGAGGCAAAACCCTTCTGGGCAAAGAGGGAAATCGCCGCATCCAGGATTCTTTGCTTAGGTTCAATTGGATTATTATTGTGCATCGTTTTCCTCCTGCTCAAAAGGATATCTTGAGCTCCATGAATAGGGAACTCAAATGGTCCTCGATAAAGTTGAAGAGCGTGTCCTCAGGCCCTGAGTAAAACTCGCCTCCTAGAGTAAAAGTAAAGGCATCAGCAATATCATAGGCCATCCTCGGCCGGATGAGGAATTCTTCTGTCGTAACATTCGCCAGGCCGACAACTTCGAGGTTCAAAGTCTCATGAAGAAGATTCCACCCCAGCCGACAGGAGAAAGAGTGGCTGGTCTCAAACTGCTGGGAAGTGATAATCCTGTTCTTGAGCTCGAGTTCGTAAACAGGAGGAATAGGGATAAAAACAGGTGGTGAAACTAAAGGAGTAAAATCAATGACGGTTTTCCCGATGTACTGGAAAATGAGACTAAAGCCGCCGGAAAATTCTTTATCCACGCCGAGGACATAGTGAAGGTCAGGATTGGGAATATGGATATGATATTCAGGGTCTTCATGAGGGATTGTGTAGGCCGCTTCTCCTCTGAAGCCAAACCCTCCGACAGTCGTCGAAAAGTCAGCCCCGAGGACATTCACCCGGAAGGACTTGAGAAAAATGTCCATCGCGGGCAGCAACGGATCAGGGAAAGAATATGAAAGACCCGGAAAAGGACTGTGTCCGTAGAAATAAGACAGGGAAAAATCGAATGCAGCTAGCTCCAGGTTCAGCTTGACCGCCGCTGCGCCGTTCTTCAGTCTGGCGTCCGGATAATCAGGATCACCCAGGCTAATCGCGGGTGGAAAGGGGATAAGGTTTGTGGGCACGACAGAAGACCTGAAGAAAGGGACCCAGATCAACTCAATCCTGACCGGGTGCGCATTGAAAAATGTCCGCAGGAGGAAATTGGCTTCTCTTCTGTCATCCTCGTCAGGGGAGCGAGCGAGCATATTTTTGGGAGTGATGTTATCAGTCGGGTTGATACCATCTGCTCGGCCCCAGACAACGATCTGGTGCCCGATCCTGAAATCAAAAGGACCCAGGTAAGCGCTAACATACGCTTCGCGGATATTGAATTCAGTCACATAATCATTGAATTCATATCCCTTCCTGAACCGAACCTCTGCAAACGCACTTCCCCATCCCTCTTTATTCGCTTTGAGCTTGAGCGAGAACTCACCGTAACCGCTTTTTATCTCGCTCTGATTTCCTTCAGGAACCATTCCCATGTACAAGGCACTCCGCAAGTAGCCGTTCAGCTCGAAGGCCTGTTCCTGATCCTTGCTCCCTTCAGCCTCTTCAAACAGTCCCTGGCCCAAGACTGTCGAGGATAAAAACATTATTAAGACAAAACCCATCCATCTGCCTCTCATGACAGTCTCCTTTGTCTCATGAAATTAATCAAACGTTTGTTCGTATGAATAATATAAGAACTAAACAAACGTTTGTCAAGGTTGGAAGGATTTGAGTCAGAACTTGGGCTCAGACCTCAAAAACTTCAGTTGCTCCCATCTTCCAGAATTCAGGAAGATCAGGTTATAATCTCTTAGTCATCAGTATTCTTTGCCTACTCAAACGGAAATGCCTCAGGAAAAAACTGGATAGGAAAAAAAGAATAATACTAAAAGGAATGTTACTGAAGTTTTTAAGGCCTGAGCCCGCTTTTTTTGTCTTTATTTCAAGTAGCTTGAAAAGCTGCACAAATATTCCAGGTTAATCCTGGAAGACGACCTCGTAGCCTTCCCGTATTGGAGGTTTTTTGAAAAATGTTATGAATTTGGCTACCTGTTCCTGGTAATAGCGGTTCTCCTCGTTAGCCACAGCATCTTCTTCACTCTCCCAAAAGGTAATAACCATCCCATTTCCTGTTTTCCGCTCCACGAATATACGAGCCCCCTGATAACCTTTTTGCTGCTTCGCTGCTGGAATCACACTTTCCTTGTAGCGCTTGACGAATTCATCGATCCTGTCCGGAGAGATCCGAGCTGTGGTTAGACGCGCAAACATGTGTATCCCTCCTCTTATTCTTAAAGCCTCACTCCCCATAATAAGGGCGTTTCTTCATTCTCCATAAAGCTTTTGAAAAAATTCTTTTCCTTTCGGTTAGGTTGTTCCTTTAATGACAATCCATTTTTCAAGTATGGAGAAAACGAGATGACTTCTGCTCTCTGGTGTATTGATTGCTCCTTTTCCATTTTCCCCATAAACGTTTTTAAAAATATATAAACAGCTGAATCATATGTCAAGGTTGAAGTTAAATATCCCATAGATCATTAACAGAAATTATATTTGGATTTGATACGAGAAAACTTTATTTTAGTTATCCCTGAGACGCACTCAAATCAAAACAGAAGACAATCACCCAATAAAAATCAGCACATGTAATATAGTCGAACTACTTTTTTATGATTGAACTACATTTTTCTTCCGATCGTCATCTCCGCAATCTTAAAATTTATCATGTAAATTCTGTTATTATCTTTTGCTGAAGAATTATTTGCACTTCCAGACTTCTCTCCATTCCCCGGTATTACAGTTCCATACAAAATTCAATAGCCTTATTTCATTTTGTTGAAGGCGTCCATGACTTCGAGGAAATCGGAACTAGTGAAGGTGAACTCGCCCTCGCCGGTTTTTTCTGCACCGGGATAAAGTTCCCTTTCTTTCTTAACCTGAAGAACCATCGTGTAGGGTGGCTGCAGCTTGTAAGACTTATATGGGGAAAGATCCCGCAATACCTTGGTGACTTCTGTGCGGATCTTATCCTGCACCACATCGGGATGGAGCCCGAGTTCAGAAGAACCCATTCCAACCTTTGTCTCGACTGTTGAAATCTCATC
>JASFPJ010000138.1:0-8040 GCA_050116035.1 Candidatus Aminicenantota bacterium
CTTCTTTGACTAAAGGACTGATAAGGATAGTCCCTGAAAAAAGAAGCCTGTTCCCATTTTGAAAAGAGGATGAAGATTCGCTATAATTGAGCCGGAAGAAGGTCAGATGCCGGCAAACCTACCGCCTCAATATTTTGAAACAGAAAAGAAGCTCAAAACCGCAAAAACTCCCGAGGAAAAAGTCAGTATCCTGGAAGAGCTACTTTCTATTGTACCTAAACATAAAGGGACTGAAAAACTTCAAGCTCTTCTCAAGACAAAGATTGCCAAACTTAAATCAACGGCCCAAAAGAAACCGACACTCGCTAAACACGGGCTTTCCTTCTATATTGAGAAAGCCGGAGCCGGCCAGGTTGTTCTGGTTGGACTGCCGAATTCAGGTAAATCCTCGCTGGTGAAGTCATTAACAAACGCGAATCCGGAGATCGGTGATTACCCTTTCACGACCCGAATGCCTTATCCAGCCATGATGCCGTACGAGAACATTCAGATCCAGCTCATAGATACACCCCCAATTACTCCGGAATACATGGAATACTGGCACGCTGAATTGATCAAAAGCGCGGATGGAATCTTAGCCGTCCTGGATCTATCGAGCCAGAATCTTGTCTCTGACACAGAGAGTCTTCTCGCCAAATTGAAAGAAAAGAGGATAGAGCTTTTCCCGAAGGATCACATTCTTCCCCCTGAGGCATCGCTATTTAACAAAAGATCGCTTATCGTGGCGAATAAAGCTGACCTTTCTCCAGAAGAAGACTATCTCAATCCGATAAGACACTTTTTCGATCCCGATTTTGACCTCATTCCCGTATCTGCTGCCAAAGGAGACGGCCTCGAAACGCTGCGCACAAAGATCTTCTCCCTCCTCCATATCATCCGAGTTTACAGTAAAATTCCTGGAAAGAAAGCCGACCGGGAAGATCCCTTCACCCTCAAAAAGGGATCCTCGGTCATGAGCCTGGCCAAAGCTGTCCATAAAGACTTTGCCCAGAATTTAAAGTTTGCACGGATCTGGAGCCAAAACAAATATCAGGGACAGAAGGTCAACCGGGACCACATCCTTGAAGATGAAGATATAATCGAGCTTCACATCTAAACCTTCTTTGCCTCACTATTCCCTTTGGCTGCAGAAATCGTGCCGCCAGTCTTTCATCTTTCTCTGTTTACCGCTATAATTGGAATGACTGATCGGGGCGTGGCGCAGTCTGGTTAGCGCACAGCGTTCGGGACGCTGGGGTCAGGGGTTCGAATCCCCTCGCCCCGATTCGGGATCGTTATAAGGGGTCGCGTCTTAACATTTAACATTTGCACTCTTCCGGAAAGCCATTCAGGTAGAAATGTTAAATGTTAAGACGCGACCCCGAATCGGGCGACCCCTTATAGTTTGATCAATTCGTATTCCCGGCTTCCCAGGCCTATCTCAAATCCATGCTGGAGTTGAACTGACCAGTCTACATCATAACCGACCTTCAGGATATCTCTGCCACTCTTCTCTATCACTAAATCCACAGAGGCTTGATCGGCAGCCACAGGGTCGAGCGAACCAATAATCCCGATATCTTCGACAATGTCCGGCTCATCCTCTGCCATGCAGTCGCAGTCCTTGGTGATTTTGAGTAAAACATTTATGCATCCCGCATTTCCTTTAAAAGATTCCCAAAGACCGAACGCATATTCGCTCATTTTTTCCTGCACTCGAACAACGTCCGAATCCCAACGAAATTTGACCGCTCCGACGTTGCAGACAACAAGGCATTCGCCACACCCAATGCATTTCTCTTCAACGATAAAAGCTTTATCTTCTTTATGAACAATGGCTTCGGAAGGGCAATGATCAAAACACACTCCGCAATCTGTACAGTATTTCGGGTTTACCCACGGATGCACTTCGGAGTGTTGGTCCAGCTTCCCGGCTCTCGAAGCGCATCCCATTCCCAGGTTTTTTATGGCGGCACCGAACCCTGATAATCCATGACCCGTGAAATGGCTCAAGCAAACAAGAACATCGGAGTTGAGGAACACGCTTCCGATCTTGACTGTTTTCACTCTTTTTAAATTCACTTCGAACTCTTCGTCATCTCCGCCTTTAAGACCATCCGCAATGATGACTGGAATCCCGACATTTTCTGGTGTAAATCCATGATCCCAGGCAAGGTAGAGATGCTCAATGGAATTAGATCTTTTCCCGACATACAGTGTGTTGGAGTCCGTTAAAAATATCCGGGAAGTTTTGCCTTTGATCTGGTTGATGATATCCATAAGCCAGGACGGCTTGATAAATCCTGTATTTCCCTCCTCGCCAAAATGGATTTTTAAAGCCACGAAGGATTTATCATCCATCTTATCTAGCAATCCCATCTCGAGGAAAATCCGTCCGGCTTTCTCTGCCAGAGCTTCATTCCCCTCTTCTCTTTTTGCTGGAATAAAAAAGACTCGACTCGGCATTTCTCTCTATCTCCTCATTCTCCTAAAATCTTTTCTGCGGTCTGCACCCCTGAACCAGGCTTGAAACTATAGTCAAGAGATGAAAGTGTCCTTTCTAACGCATCAAGGGCAAAAAGCACCTGGGACTCAGATAGGTTCCCCATATGGCCCATCCTGAAAACCTTCCCGGCTGTCTCCCCTAGACCTCCGGCCACAACAACTCCATTCTCCGAGAAGATTTTCCGGAAGGGTTGGTCCTCCACTCCCTCAGGATACTCCACGACTGAGAGGGTATCAGCCAGAAATGGCTCCTGAGTGAAGAAGGAAAATCCCAGTTCGGCTAAGGCCGCCCTTATGGCCCGGGCCACTCGAGCATGGCGGAGGAATCTTTGTTCCATTCCTTCCTCGAGGACAATTCTTGTACTCTCATAAAACGCTCTGATTTCGTTGACACAGGGAGTCGAAAAGTATTTGGATGGGTCCTGCATGACGGGCAGCCAGTTCAACAGGTCGGAATAATAGGCAGGAATCGCTTCCATACTTCTCCTTTTTTCCATCGCTCTTTCGGAAACGACAAGTACCGCCAAACCCGGGGGAGCCCCGAAACATTTCTGAGCCGCGGTCAAGATCACATCGATTCCCCAGTCATCCATTCTCTCCTCCATTCCCCCTGTCGCACAAACCCCATCGACGATGAAGAAAACACCCTTTTCCTTGAGGATTCCCGCATAGTCTTTTACCGGCGCACAGGCGCCTGTACAGGTATCCACATGGGTTGAAACCATGGCCTTGTATTCTTCATTTTGGAGTTTGGCTTCCAATTCCTCGGGCAAAACTGCTTTACCCCACTCGCTCTCGATTAGGTCACAATCGAGGCTAAAGCTCCGGGCGATCTGAACCATCCTCTCCCCGAAAAATCCCTGGGAAAGAACGAGAAATTTCTCTCCTTTCTCAATGATATTCAACAGAGCCATCTCCATGGCCAGAGTCCCCGCTCCAGCCACGATAAAAGGCTCACCTTTATCGCAGAAGACGACTTTCTTTAAATTTTCTAATGCCATCTTCATCTCTGAAACATGCTCAGGCCCCACATGGGAAACCGTAGGGAGAGAAATAGTGTTGAGGATACGGGGATGAACAGGGCTCGGTCCTGGGATCATGAGGAGTTTTTCTTTATGCATTTTTTCTCCTTCAACTCGAAATCTCCCCTCAATTGTATCGATAATCCTCAAGAAATCAAGTGAGCCACCCACACTTTTCTAATAAATATTTCAGCAGTAGACCCGCAGGAAAAAATTTTGTTAACATAGAGCGTCTACAGAAAGGAAATGAACATGAAAATCGAATCAATCCTTTTCACTCCGATTCAGGTCGGAATAGATCCAGAAATCAGAGTGCATCTCCTGCAACAGATGTTTCAACCTCCGGGGAATCTCTTGTGCCGCCCTCAAAGAATAAATCTGATTTAAATAAATGGGGTCAGGGCTCGACTTTTGACGTTCTTGATCCAGAGATAATTAAGGCGTGTGAGCTCCTCATCTCAAAATCTAGAGGCGGGCTTATTTTAAAATGTTTAATGTCGAGCCCTGACCCCTGTCTGTTATTTGTTTTCTTGTTTCGCGCGAGGATCCACTATCTTATAGTTCTTCCCTTCAAAATGAACGATGACGTCGGACGCCACAGAAAGATACTTCGCAATTCCAGGTTTTTGAACCAACAGGCGAAAATACTCTTCTGAATTGAACTGGATTTCTTTAACAGGGCTACCTTCTTCATACAGGCTGTCCACCCAGGTTCCATCCCTCAAGTAAAATGTCTTGTCTTCTTTGTATATTATTTTCTCAGAAGTCACATGAATGGCCTTGTCTAATTCTTTAAATCTTTGAGAGACTCTGGCGATTTTAAATGCCCCAGCCCCCGTGACTTTTCGGGCAGCGAGAGCTTCTTCGGCTTCCGGTGCAGCGACATCAAGAGTGCGTCTTTCTTTCTCTGTAACTAGAAAAGATGTGTATGGCGTGACGATCCCGTACTTCAATCCGAGTTTTTTCACTTCTTCGACGAGTTCATCATTCTCTCCATGGAGCCGAATCTCTTCAAGAAGATACCCGATCCTTCTTGTCGCCCAGAGACGCGCCAAAAAACTGTACCGATCATCTCTGACGAGCTTTTGATTCCTGAGGGTATAACTCCTCTTCTCTTTTCCGACTTTCCCGTTGAGCGTCACTGTCACCGGACCTTTGCCTTCATACTTGCCGACCAGGACCAGCTGCGATCCTCTGAATAGATCAGGCATGACCCGGGGGTACAAGTCTGTGATTTCAATTCCTCTAAAAAAGAAATTTAAATCTGAGAGAAGAGGCGATGAAATCTTCTCATAATAACTCGAGATAGCGACTTCCAGGTCCTCATTTTCATCCACGTAAACCGAGGTTCCCCGGTTTTCTGTGGAAATCCTGTCCAGCAACTCAGTGTTCACATCATATCCGACTCCAAAGACAAAAATCCGTGATTTCTGTTCGTTGGCTCTCCCGATATTTTTCAATATATCTGCAATTCGAGTGATGCCCACCGTGGGCAGGCCATCCGTGAGGAAAAGAACATAATTGGGCCTATCCCCCGGCTCGATCATTTTAAGTGCTTGAAGCAGAGCCTCATTGATGTTGGTCCCTCCAGAATCTTCGATTTCCTCCACAAAACTCAGAGCTCTTTCCATGTTCTCTGAGTTCGCAGGCAGAAGTCTTGGAGAGAATAGGCTGACTCCATCATCAAAATCGACAAGGGAGAATTTATCTCCTTTATCCAGATGATTGATGACAAACCTCACGGCTTCTTTTGCTTGTTTGATCTTTTTCCCGCTCATGCTCCCAGAGCTGTCGATGACTAAAATCAGGTTCTTGTTGAGGACTTTTTCCTTTGGGCTCACAAATGACGGTGAGGCCAGGAGCATGAAATAGTCATCATCGGGGCCTTCCCAGTTCATGAACGACAGACCGATCTCATCCTCAGAAAGGGAATAATAGAGAATAAAATCCTTGTCCGGCTTTACATTTTTTTCCTCATAACCGACTCTTGCCTGACCTGGCCCTTCCTTCCGGACTGAGACTTTGTGAGAGGATGAATACACGTTGGAGATGGGGACTTTCGAGCTGATTTTCACGGAAATCGCGACTTCTTGAAGAGGATGGAGAGAAAACCTTTCTGTGTTCAAAGGATAGACATAGCGAACAAGGTTTTTTTCTGCCTTCACAACTTCCGTGTAAGAGAGCCTGATTCTTTTTTCTCCGCGGGCAGGGATAGGATAAACCCGAGCCCGGAACATGTTGCGGCCGACATACTCGAGAAGAGCAGGATCTTTCATCCTTCGCACGATATCTTCATAGATGCGGCGGGCCTGGTCCCGATCCAGGATCTCTCCTTCAACTTTTTTGTCCCCGATATACATCGCAAATTCTGAAATAGCCGCTTTTTCCGGAAGAGGAAATATGTATATTCCCTCAATATCTCTCGGATGGTTGTTGATGAAAACCTGATCAATCGACGTTTTAGCAACTTGATTGATGATCTCCACACTCACGCGATGATATTTCACACTCAGGGGAGGGATCTTTTCTCCCGGACGGGGCTTGGGAACGATGAATCCATCCGCATGAAGATCCGCTGCTAAAAACCCCATAAGAAAAAGGAAAACGAAAATCGAAACGAATTGAAATAGTATGCTGTTTCGCATTGCTTGCCTCCCAAACTTGGCGTTTTCTCCTATTATAAACTAAAACTACCATTCGGGAGATATCGTTTCACGGCACTCCCCCTTCCTCAGCCATTATACGCCTTTATCAGGGGAAATTCGAGTTTATAGGTCTATGGGGATGTTCCCCAAGGGGACACCTTATTTCTGTTCAGATGCGGACATAAATTGTTCGATAATGGACAACCAATGCTCAATAAATATTCGAAAATCCCAGGAGGTCATATTGGCATATTTTTTGCACACTAAAAAAGGGAATGTCGGTTGAAATGTCACTATTTAAAAAAGCCATAAAAAAGAGAGACGACCATGTTAAGCAATTACATTAAGACTGCCTGGAGACATCTGACAAAGCATAAAATCTATTCGGCCATAACCATATCTGGTTTGGTGCTGGGGTTGGGAGTTTTTATTCTGTTTGCTCTCTTGCTGTTCTCTCAATTAAACTTTGACTCATTTCATAAAAAGGCTGACAGGATCTACTGTATTGTCCAGGTTCTTTCCAGAGGTGTGGAGAGGGATCACCATTCAGCCATTACCCCAGCACCGCTCAAAGATGCTTTATTAGCCGAATTTCCGGAAATCGAAAAGGCAGCAAGATTTTCTCCCCCCGGGAGATTGGTTGTCAGGCATGGGGATAAATTATTTTATGAGAACAGGATCCGACTTGTCGATTCTGATTTTCTTTCCATTTTCACGTTTAATCTCATAAAGGGTCAAACCGAGACGGCTTTATCCAATCCCTATTCCATCGTTCTTACAGAGACTTCAGCATTAAAATATTTTGGGAATGAAGATCCCTTAGGTAAAAGCCTGACCATAAACAATGATTTTGATGTTATCGTCACCGGAATAACCGAGGACATTCCCGAGAATTCAAGCATTAGATTTGATTTCCTCGTGTCCATGGAAACAGCCGGAGCAATGAATATCCGGATGGATGACTGGAGCGATAATAACCAAGCGACATTTCTGCTTCTCTCTGATGGCGCCAGTCCCAAAAAGCTGGATGCGAAGCTATCTGCTCTTCTTCAAAGATATTACCCCGATTCTCATGAATCTCCGCACCGTCTCTATCTTCATCCCTTGCAGGACTTTCGGTTGAATTCAGCTGAGATGGACTGCTATTGGAGTAATGCTCGAATTAGCTTTGTCGCGATATGGATCGTTGCTGTTCTGATATTAATAATCGCCTGTATCAATTTCATGAATCTATCCACAGCGTGTTATGCCATGCGTGCCAATGAAGTGGGGATGCGTAAGGTCATCGGTGCCAAACGAACGCAGTTGATCAAACAGTTCCTGGGAGAATCGATTCTCATGGCCTTTATTTCATTACCTGTGGCCATGCTGTTCTCCGAGCTCGCCCGGCCAGGAATGGTTGCGATTATGGGAGGGAATTTCATAGCTTCTATTTGGGAACTTCCTTCTGTATTGATTCTGACATTAGGCGTAACCTTACTCACAGGTTTTTTTGCGGGCAGTTATCCCGCTTTCTACGTGTCGGCTTTTCAAGCGGTTCAAGTTTTTAAAGGAAGGCTCATAAAAGGAAAGAGAGGAAGTCGATTTCGTAAAATACTGGTTGTCACCCAATTCACATTTTCCATTATTTTGATTTTGATAACCATAATAACCATAAAGCAAACCAATCATAACCTAAATGTTGATCTAGGATTTGACAGGTCAGGGATCATTGCTGCAAATTTGAATCATGAAGCCAGGACCGAAATCGACGTTTTAAAAAAAGAGTTGGTCAGACACGCAGATATTGTCTCCGTCTCAGCCGCCACCGCGTTACCTATTGAATGGAACACAGAAGAGCTGGTCGTGCCAGAGGGAGTAGCAAAAGAGGACGCATTGAATATGAATAC